>JBDUXZ010000024.1 GCA_039944855.1 Rhodothermales bacterium
CGGTGGCGTCGACGGTGAGGGCGAAGACGGAGCGCTTGTGGAGGTCGAGGCCGGTGTAGAGTGTCGTGGCAGACATGGCAGCGGGCGGCTGATGAGAGGGACCTATCCATGAGGCGCTGTACCTTGTTGGAAAGATCCCGCGCTCGTAGGCCGACGCTAGGCTGTGCGGTTCTGCCCGTTACGGTCGCCGCGCCTACTTTGTCACTGTTCCATCGCTTGTGCCACCCGGCGCGGCTGAAGCGAATCATGTTATCGCCTGAGGGGCAGCAGACAGGGCGGATTCCTTTGCCGTGATCGCCACGACAGCCGACGATGCGGTAAGTTCGGGCTCCCGTTCAACCCGCTTCCGCCGCCATGCTCGCTCGTGCCCTCTGCCTCGGTCTGCTCGTCTCCTTCGCCTTTCCCGCTGCTGCCCAGGATGAGGAGGAAGCGACGTGGGACGTGAACGCCGCCCACGGCCCGACGCGCTCCATCGAATTCACGACGACGGAGGGGACGTGGATGAACCTCGACGTGCACCCCGACGGCACCGAGATCGTGTTCGACCTCCTCGGCGACCTCTACCTGCTCCCGATCGACGGCGGGACGGCGCGGCGGATTACGAGCGGCCCGGCGTTCGACATCCAACCCCGCTTCTCGCCGGACGGGACGGAGATCGCGTTCACCAGCGACCGCGCGGGCGGCGACAACCTCTGGGTCGCGGACCGCGACGGCGAGAACCCGCGGCAGGTGACGGAGGAGGACTTCCGCCTCGTCAACGGCCCGGCGTGGACGCCGGACGGCTCTTACCTCCTCGGCCGCAAGCACTTCACGAGCACGCGCTCGCTCGGTGCGGGCGAGGTGTGGATGTACCACACGGCGGGCGGCGCGGGGCTGGGACTCACCGAGCGCCGGAACGACCAGCAAGACCAGGGCAACGAGGTCGCCGTCTCGCCCGACGGCCGCTACGTCTACTTCTCCGAGGACGCCACGGGCGGCTCGTTCTTCGAGTACAACAAGGACCCCAACGCCGGGATCTATCGCATCCGCCGGCTCGACCGCGAGACGGGCGACATCGAAACGGTCGTCGGTGGGCCGGGCGGCGCGGCGCGGCCGACGCCGAGCCCGGACGGGCGGCACCTCGCGTTCGTCCGCCGCGTGCGCGACGAGGAGGTGCTCTTCCTCTACGATTTCGAGACCGGCGCGGAGATGCCGCTCTTCGACGGCCTCTCGCTCGATCAGCAGGAGACGTGGGCGATCTTTGGTGTCTACCCGGCCTTCGACTGGACGCCCGACGGCGAGCATCTCGTGTTCTGGGCGCACGGCGGGCTCCACCGGATCGACGTAGCTAGCAAGACGGTGACGCCGATCCCGTTCTCCGCTGAGGTCGAGTTGACGACGACGGAGCCAGTGACGGGGGACTACGAGGTCGCGCCCGAGCGCTTTCGCGTCCGCATGCTCCGCGACGCGGCGACCGCGCCCGACGGCCGGACCTTCGCCTTCCATGCCGTCGGCGATCTGTGGACAGCGGCCGGGGTGAGCGCTGAGCCGCAGCGCCTCGCGACGAGTGATGCGTTCGCCTACGACCCCGCGTTTTCGCCGGACGGCCGACGGCTCGTCTACACGACGTGGAGCGACGACACGTACGGGCACATCGAAGTGCGCGAGCTCGACTCGGGCGCGACGCGGCGGCTGACCGAGCGGCCCGGCCACTACGCCACGCCGCGCTTCTCGCCCGACGGCCAGCGGATCGTGTTCGCCCGCGAGACCGGTAACGGCCTGCGCGGCGCGCTCTACGGCGTCGACGACGGTCTCTACTGGATCGACGCCGACGGCGGGCCGATGACGCTCGTCGCGGACGACGGCCGCGAGCCGCGCTTCTCCGCCGATGGCGAGCGCGTCTATTTCCTCAGCGGCGGCGGGCTCGAGAAGGAATACAAAAGCGTCCGCCTCGACGGCGGCGACGAGCGCACGCACTTCACGCTGAAATACCCGACCGACGTCGTGCCGAGCCCGGACGGCGAGTGGGTCGCGTTCACCGAGGCGTTCAACGTCTACGTCGCCCCGTTCCCCAAGACCGGCGGCGCGGTCGAACTCAACAAAGACACGAAGTCGATCCCCGTCACGCGCCTCAGCCGCGACGCCGGGACCGACCTCCACTGGGTCGGGAATGACCGCGTGCGCTGGCTCATCGGGCCGGAGGTCTACACCCGCTCGCTCGACGACGCCTTCGCCTTCCGCTCCGACGCGCCGGACGATCTGCCCGAGCCCGACTCGGTCGGCGCCGCCATCGAGTTGATGATGCCGTTCGACGCGCCGAGCGGGACGGTGGCGTTCGTCGGTGCGCGCATCATCACTGTCGATGGCGACGCAGTGATCGAGGACGGGACGATCGTCGTCGACGGCAACCGGATCGCGTCGGTCGGGTCGAGGGCGGACGTGGACGTGCCGGCAGGGGCGACGGTAATCGACGCCGCCGGCCACACGATTATGCCGGGGCTCGTGGACGTGCACGCGCACTCCGGGCATTTCTACGACGGCGCGCTCCCCGAGGCGAACTGGACCTATTACGCGAACCTCGCTTACGGCGTCACGACGATGCACGACCCGTCGGCGACGACGGAGACCGTCTTCAGCCTCGCCGAACTCGTCAAGGCAGGCGAGGTCGTCGGCCCCCGCGTGTACTCGACGGGGACGATCCTCTACGGCGCCGACGGCGACTTCCGCGCCACCGTCAACTCGCTGGACGACGCGCGCAGCCACCTCCGGCGGATGAAGGCGGTCGGGGCGCACTCGGTGAAGAGCTACAACCAGCCACGCCGCGACCAGCGCCAGCAAGTCCTGAAGGCCGCGCGTGAGCTAAACATGCTCGTCGTGCCCGAGGGCGGCTCGACGTTTCACCACAACCTCAACCAGATCGTCGACGGGCACACCGGGATCGAGCACGCGATGCCCGTCGCGCCGCTCTACGACGACGTGCTGACGCTGTGGGGCGAGAGCGGCGTGGCGTACACGCCCACGCTCGTCGTCGGCTACGGCGGGCTGTGGGGCGAGAACTACTGGTACGCGACCGAGAACGTGTGGGAGGACGAGCGCCTGCTCACGTTCACCCCGCGCGGCCTCGTCGACGCCCGCTCGCGCCGCCGCACGCTCGTCCCCGACAGCGAGTACTGGCACCAGACGCTCGCCGCCTCCGCGAAGGACTTGAGTGATCGAGGCGTCGGGGTCAATCTCGGCGCGCACGGGCAGATGCAGGGCGTCGCGGCGCACTGGGAGCTGTGGATGTTCGGGCAGGGCGGGATGACGCCGCTCGAAGCGATCCGCGCCGCCACGCTCAACGGCGCGCGCTACGTCGGGCTCGACGGCGACATCGGCTCCATCGAAGCGGGCAAGCTCGCCGACTTCGTCGTCCTCACCGCGAACCCCCTGGATGACCTCCGCCACACGCGCGACATTCACTACACCGTCGCCAACGGCCGGGTCTACGACGCCGCAACGATGGACCAGGTGTGGCCCGTCGCCGCGCCGCGCCCGCCGCTGTGGTTCGAGCGCGAGGGCGCGAGCGATGCCTCTGTCTGGCGCGACGGCGAGGTGCGCGCCTTCGGCTGCTCCTGCGGCACGCACTGACGCTGACAAACCCCCTTCACTTGTCATTGCGAGCGACTGAAAGGAGCGCGGCAATCTCCCGATTCCAGCAGCCTGAAGGAGATTGCCGCGTCGCTGCGCTCCTCGCAATGACAAGCGGGGGTGTTAGGGGACGACCATGCGCTTCGGCATGAGCGCTCACCGGCCGACCATCTGCACGATCGCATCGGCGCAGCGCTCGCCGTCCATCGCCGCCGATGCGATGCCCCCAGCGTAGCCCGCGCCCTCGCCGCATGGGAAGAGCCCCGGCACGCCCACATGCTGGAGCGTCTGCGGGTCGCGCGGGATGCGGACGGGCGACGACGTGCGCGACTCCGGCGCGTGTACGACGGCCTCGTTCGTCAGGTAGCCACGCATCGAGCGGTCGAACTGCCGGAAGCCCTGCACGAGCGCCGCGTGGATGAAGTCCGGCAGCACCTCCCCCAGCTCCACCGACGCGATACCGGGCGCGTACGAGGTGTTCGGCAGGTCGGCCGAGACGCGGCCCTCCACGAAATCGACGAGGCGTTGCGCGGGGGCCACCTGCGTGCGACCCCCGGCCTCCCAGGCTCGGCGCTCTACGGCCTGCTGGAACGCCATCGCCGCGAGCGGGCCGTGCTCCGCGAAGGGCGCGAAGTCGGCCTCGCGTAGCTCGACGACGATGCCCGAGTTGGCCGTGGCGCGGGCGCGTCGGGAGGACGACCAGCCGTTCGTGACGACCTCGCCGGGGCGCGTGGCGCAGGGCGCGATCACGCCGCCGGGGCACATGCAGAATGAGTACACGCCGCGCCCGTCCACCTGCTTCGACACCGCGTAGGGCGACGGCGGCAGGTACGGCCCCCGCTCGGGGCAATCGTACTGAATCGCGTCGATGAGCGCCTGCGGATGCTCGACGCGCACGCCGATTGCGAGGGGTTTCAGATCAATTGCGATGCCGCGCCGGTGGAGGAGCTCGAAGATGTCGCGCGCCGAGTGGCCCGTGGCAAGAAGGGCGGCGCGGGCCCGGTGCACTGTCCCGTCGAGCGTGCGAACGCCGGCGAACGCCCCGCCCTCCAGCACGAAGTCGTCCACGCGCGTGTCGAACAAGACCTCGCCGCCGTGGTGGCGGATGCACTCGCGCATCGCCGCGATGATGGGCGGCAGCTTGTTGGTCCCGATGTGGGGGTGGGCCTCGACGAGGATCTCGTCCGTCGCGCCGAAGGCAACGAGCAGTTCGAGCACGCGCAGCACGTTGCCCCGCTTCTTGGACCGGGTGTAGAGCTTGCCGTCGGAGTACGTGCCGGCCCCGCCTTCGCCGAAGCAGTAGTTTGAGTCCTCGTTGACCTCGTGGCGCGTGTTGATCCCTTTGAGGTCCGCGATGCGCGCGCGCACGTCCTTCCCCCGCTCCAGCACGATCGGCCGCAGGCCCCGCTCGATGAGGCGCAGCGCGGCGAACAGGCCGGCCGGCCCCGCCCCGATCACCAGCACCTCCTCGGCGTCGCGCACGTTGGGGTAGTCCGGGAGCGCGGGCGGCGACGGGGCGTACGGCTCGTCGGTGTACACGTCCACGGTGAGGTTAACGTAGATCGTGCGCTGTCGCGCGTCGATGGAGCGGCGCACGGGGACGACGTGGCGCACGTCGGCGGGCGCCACGCCGAGCGTGCGGGCGACGTGCTCGGCGAGCGCGACGGGCTCGCCGGCTACTTCGGGAAGGACGCGTAGCTGGAGGGAATGAGGCATGGGCTGGAGGCTGCTGGGGCGGGCTCGGTGCAACGCACGGGCCGACCTCGGCGTGCCCCAAGCTCCGCGATACAACGGATTCTTCTCCCTCGCAACGGCAGCGCGGATCGGTTCGGGGCACGTCCGAGGTGCGCACGAATCACCCTTACATGTCATTGCGAGGAGCGAAGCGACGCGGCAATCTCCTCCATATCAGCAGACCGAAGGAGATTGGCTCCGCCGAACCCTTCGGTATTGCCACGTCGCTACGGGACAAGTCCCTGCGCTCCTCACAATGACAGGGCTAATGGGTATGAGACGCTCAGCGTACCTGCACGTCGGAGAGGAGGCGGGCTTGCGGGGTGGCGTGGAGCGTGGCCGCCTCACGGAGAAGCGTGACCTGCTGGCGGAACGCCCGCTCGTGCAGCGTCTCCCGACGCGCCTGCACGGTGCCGAGTGCGGCCTGCACGAACGCGCCGTCCGTGAGTAGTTCGAAAAACCCTTTCTCTTCGGGCAGCACACGGAGGCCGTAGTCGGTGTCGAGCCCGGCCATCGCGGCGGCGACAGTGAGCGCGCCGTCGAGGTCGGCGAGGCCGTCGATGAGGCCGAGTTGGAGGGCGCGGGCGCCGGTGTAGACGCGGCCCCCGGCGAGCGCGCGGACGGAGTCGGGCGAGAGCCCGCGCCCGCTCGCGACGCGGTCCACGAAAGCGGTGTAGACCTCCTCCGTCGTCCGTTCGAGGATTGCCCGCTCCTGCGGCCCGAGCGGCTGGCCGAGCGCGCCGAGGTCGGCGGCGGGGCCGGTCTGCACGGCGTCGAACGTGACGCCGAGCTTGTCGTTGAGGAGCTCCGTCGCGTCGAAGAGGACGGAGATCACGCCGATCGAGCCCGTGATCGTGTTCGGGTCGGCGAGGATCGTGTCGGCGGCGGCGGCGAGGTAGTACCCGCCCGAGGCCGCGACGCCGCCCATCGAGACGACGACGGGGACGTGCCGCCGCGCTTCGCGGACGGCGTGCCACATCGCGTCCGACGCCGTCGCCGCTCCGCCCGGCGAGTCGACGCGGACGACAATTGCGCGGACGGTCTCGTCGCGGACGGCCTCGCGGAGGGCGTCGGCGAAGGTGTCGGCCCCGAGGATCGCGCCGCTGCCGGTGTCGGGCGTGCTCTCGCCCGGCATGATTTGCCCGACGGCGTAGACGAGCGCGATCCGCTCGCTCGCATCGCCGAGCGCGAGTCCGGCTTCGGAGGGCGTGACGGCGGCATAGTCCTCGAACGCGACGGTGCGGAGTTCGTCATCGGCGTCTTGATCGGTGTACGCGCGGAGTCCGTCGCGCACCGCTTCTTCGTAGCGGAGGCCGTCTACGAGCCCGGCAGCGAGCGCGGCCCTGGCGTCGTAGAGCCCGCCGGCTTCGACGATCCGGTCGAGGTCGGCGAGGGTGACGGGGCGCGAGGCGGCGATGGCGGTGCGGAACGTCGTGCTCACGCCGTCGACGAGGTCCTGGTATTGCTCGCGGTTCTCGGGCGAGAATTGGCGGTTCGTAAACGTCTCGGCGGCGCTCTTGTACGACCCGGCGCGGATCACCTCGGGCTCCACACCGAGCTTGTCGAGCGCGCCGGCGAAGAACGGGACGGTGAGGTAGAAGCCGTTGAGTTCGAACGTCGCCTCGGGCGGGGTGAAGACGGAGTCGGCAGCCGAGGCGAGGTAGTAGGCGGCCTCGCTGAAGCCGTTCGACCCGCTGGAAGCGATCAGTGGCTTCCCGCTCGCGCGGTACGTGTCGAGTGCGCCGCGAATCTCCGATAGCACGGCCCACGACGCGCTGACGCCCTCGGGCCGGAGCCACACGACCTCGATCCGGTCGTCGGCCGCCGCTTTGCGGAGGGCTTCGGTCACGTCGCGCAGCGTCAGCCCTTCCTGCCCGATGAGGGCCCCGACGGGGTCGAGCGGGGCGATCTCGGGGATGAATCCGCCGAGGTCGAGGTCGAGGACGGAGTCGCTCGCGACGGGCGGCGTGGCCTCGCCGCCGACGAGCGCGGCGGTGACGAGCAGGAACAGGAAGAAGAGCGCCGCGAGCGTGCCGAAGAACGCGGCAGTGAGGTACAGCAGAAAACGCTTCATGAACGGGGTGATAGCGAGAAGGAGGGCGGGAAGCTACGCGCGTCCGATATTGCCGGGGCGGCGAACGCGCGGTTCGCCGGTTTCTACCCGCTCCGTAGCGCCTCATGCCGAACGTCGAGATCCCGTACTGGCACCCGGTCATCGTGCACTTCCCGATTGCCCTGCTCATCTTTGGGGCGGGCATGGCGGCGGTGTACGCCGTCGTCGGGCGGGCGTTCTGGCGCGGCGTGACGCTCCTCGCGTTCGCGGCCGGCACGCTCGGCGCGTGGGCGGCCGTGTGGACGGGCGAGGCGATCTACGAGGGGGTCGAGGGAACGCCCATCGTGGAAGCCCTCGTGGAAACGCACGAGGAGTTCGGCGAGTGGGCGCTGTGGCTGGGCGTCGCGACGACACTCGTGCTCGTCGGCGTCACGGTGTGGGCGCGGCACACGAAGCGCGACGCGGCAGACCCGGTGGCGGTGCGGCTCATCGTGCTCGCGCTCGCGCTCGCGGCGGCGGGGCTCGTCGCGCGTGCAGGGCACCTCGGCGGGACGATGGTGTGGGGCGTCGCCGGTTGAGACGCCCTGCCAGCGGCCGGCGCTCCATAAAAAACACACTCACGCCCCTGAACACACCGAACGGAGCCCGGTATCAGTGGGGCTTACCCCGACCGACTGAGTGGTAGCTTTCGACCCGTCATGGCAGAACCCGAATCCCAGCAGACAACGTCCGATGAGCGCCCGCGCTTGAACGAGCGCGAGGCCATCATCCTGCGCTCCGTCGTCACGCGGTTTATCCAGACGGCGGCGCCCGTCGGTTCGAAAGTGCTGGCGGAGCAGGGGATCGTGGACCTCTCGTCGGCGTCGATCCGCAACACGCTGAGCGCGCTCGAGTCGCACGGCTACCTCGACCACCCGCACACCTCGGCGGGCCGGATCCCGACGGACCTCGGCTACCGGGCGTACGTGGACGATCTGACGGACCTGCCGGGCGTATCGCCGGCCGAGCAGCTCCTCCTCCGCACCGGGCTGCAACAGCTCTACGGCGACGTCGAATCGCTGATGCGCGAGGCGTCGCGCCTGCTCGGGCAGTTCACGAACCTCCTCGGCGTCGTCCTCAGCCCGCGCCTCGCGACGGGCGTGTTGGAACGGCTCGACGTGGTGCGGCTGTCGTCGTCGCGGCTGATGTTCGTCGTCTCCGTGCGCGGCGGCCTCGTCAAGACGATCGTGGCCGAGCTCGACGCCGAGATGCAGCGGACGGACCTCGACCGCGTGGTGTCGGCGATGAACGAGCGGCTGGTCGGGCTGACGCTCGAAGAGATCCGGCAGACGGCCGTCGAGCGGATGCGCGACCTCGACGCGGGCGACGGCACCGGCGTCGTGCGCCTCGTGCTGCACCAAGCCGCGGCGCTCTTCGCCGACCTCCCCGAGGAGCGGCAGGCGGAGCTCGGCGGCGCGCAGCAGATCGTGACGCAGCCGGAGTTCCAGGAGCCCGGCGAAGTCCGCAGCGTGATCGAGCTGATGGAGAACCACGACGTCGTCGTCCACCTGCTGGAAGCGGGCGTGCAGCAGCCCACGTCGGCAGGCCGTGCCGTCGTCCTCATCGGCCACGAGAGCGACGACGCGAACCGCTTCGGCGGCAAGTACTCCGTCGTGAAGGCGCAGTACCGCTTCGGCGACACGACGGGCTCGCTCGGGGTGATCGGTCCGAAACGGATGGACTACGCCTACGTTATCACCCTCGTCGAATACCTCGCGGGCTTGCTGAGCGGCGCCACGTCCGAGGCGTGAGCGGCGCGCACCCCGCTACTTCCCACTTTATGACCGTGCGGCCCGGCCGCGCGGAAGACCCAAGCCGAAGACCCAGACGCATGACTGAGAAGGACACGCAGACCCAAACCGCTCCCGAGAACTCGGCACCCGAACCGCAGGAGCCCGAAGCCGCTGCGCCGCAGGATGCCGCCGACGGCCCGACGGCGACGTCCGTCGACGACCTCGCCGCCGAGCTCGACCGCCACCGCGAGCAGACGCGGCAGCTCGAAGAGCAGCTCCTCCGCCGCGCCGCCGAATTTCAGAACTACCGCCGCCGCACCGATACCGAGTTGGGCCAGGCCACCGAGCGCGGCCGGGGCGAGGTCGTCGTCCAGATGCTCGACGTGCTCGACGACCTCCAGCGCTCGCTTGCCGCCGCCGAGACCGCAGCGGAGACGGAGCAGGGCGGCCCGACGTACGAGGCGCTCAAGACCGGCGTCGACCTCGTGTACAAGAAGTTCGGCGACACGCTCCGCAGCCTCGGCGTCGAGGAGATCGACGCCGTCGGCGAGCCGTTCGACGAGCATTTCCACGAGGCGATGATGCAGCAGGAGGTGCCCGGCACTGACGCGGGCACCGTCGTCGGCGAGGTCCAAAAGGGCTACCGGATGGGCGACCGCGTGCTGCGCCACGCCCGCGTCATCGTCGCGCAGTAGGCAGCACGCGGCCTGAACCTCGGGCAGCGTGGCGCGTAGCTCGGCGCTGCTAGGCGGCCTCGGGCTCGTTGTTGACCCTCTATTTTTCAAGCAGAAGCAGCAATAGTATGGCAAGCTCCACCGACGCGATGGACTACTACGAGGTGCTCGGCGTCTCGCGCACGGCGCAGCCGGACGAGATCAAGAAGGCGTACCGGAAGAAGGCGCTCCAGTATCACCCGGACCGCAACCCGGGCGATGCCGAGGCAGAGTCGCGCTTCAAAGAGGCGGCCGAGGCGTACGAGGTCCTCTCGAATCCGGAGAAGCGCCAGCGCTACGACCGCTTCGGCAAGGCCGGCGTGAACGGCGGCGGCGGCGGCGCGCGGCCCGGCGGCTTCCAGGACATCTCCGACATCTTCAGCGCGTTCTCCGACATTTTCGGCGGTGAGGCGGGCGACGCCTTCGGACGGCGCGGCGGCGCTCGGCGACGGACCGGCAGCGACCTCCGCGTCCGGCTCGCGCTCACGCTCGAAGAGATCGCCGAAGGCGTCGAGAAGAAGATCAAAGTCAAGAAGTTCGTCGTCTGCGACGAGTGCGACGCGACGGGTGCCGAGGGCGGCGAATCGGGCTATCAGGTCTGCCCGACCTGCAAGGGCTCCGGCGAGTTTCGGCAGGTGTCGAGCACGTTCTTCGGCCAGTTCGTCAACGTGCAGCCGTGCCCGGCGTGCCGCGGCGAAGGCCGGATCGTCACTGATCCGTGCTCCAATTGCAGCAGCGAGGGCCGGGTGAAGGGGGAGGAGACCACGACGGTCGAGATCCCCGCCGGCGTTCGCGAGGGCCACTTCCTCTCGATCCGCGGCGCCGGGAACGCGGGCCGTCGCGGCGATCCGGCCGGCGACCTCCGCGTTGAGATCATCGAGACACCGCACGAGGAGCTGACGCGCGACGGGCTCGACGTCCGCTGCGACCTCCACCTCTCGTTCCCCGACGCCGCGCTCGGGACGGAAGTCGAAGTGCCGACGCTGAAGGGCCGCGCCCGGCTGCAGATCGACGCCGGCATCCAGAGCGGGCGCGTGCTGCGGATGCGCGGGCGCGGCATTCCCGAACTCGGCAGCGGACGGCGCGGCGATCAACTCGTCACGGTGCAGGTGTGGACGCCGACGAAGCTCACGAGCGAGCAGCGCGAACTCATCGAAGAGCTCCGCGGCGCGCCGTCGTTCCAGCCCCGGCCCGACGAGCCGGAGGAGAAGAAGTCGTTCTTCAGCAAAGTCAAAGACGTGTTCTCGTGATGCGTAACGCGTGACGCGTGGGCTTGGAGACGAGCGCCGCGTCTCCCGAATCCCCCTGCCCGTGGCCCTCGACCTTCGCCATCCCGATCACGCTCCGACCGATGCGCCCGTCCACGACGACGAGGCGCACGCGGGCGAGGGCGGCGCAGGCGGCGAGATGCTGCGCGCGGTGATGCGCCGCGTGGCGTCGCCGGTGACGGTCGTCACCGCAGCGTCGGGCGGGGAACGGCGCGGGGCGACGATCGGCTCGTTCACGAGCGTCTCGCTCGACCCGCCGCTGATTTCGTTCAACGTGCAGAAGGACTCGTCGCTCCACGCCGCCCTCCTCGGGGCCGACACGTTCGCCGTCCACCTGCTGAGCGAGACGCAGGCCGACCTCGCCAACCACTTCGCCGTGCCGGACCTGACGAGCGAGGAGCAGTTCCGCGACGTGGCCCACGGCACGGCACAGGGCGGAGCGCCGATCCTGCCCGATACGTTCGGCGTGCTCCACTGCGAGCGTTACGCCGTCCACGACGCGGGCGACCACTCGCTCTTCCTCGGCCGCGTCCTCCGCGTCACCGAGGCCGAGGCGGCGGGGCCGCTGCTCTACTACGACCGCTCGTACCGCGCCGTCGGTGGCGAAGTGTGACGGGGCAGAAACGAACGTAGGGGCGCAGCATGCTGCGCCCCTACGGCGAATCTCGATGGGGGAAGAGGGGGCTAGTTGCCCGCCTGCGGTGCCGCTCCCTTCATCACGTCGAGTAGCTCCACGTCGAACACGAGCGCGCGGTTCGGGCCGATCTGCGGCGGGGCCTGCTCGCCGTAGGCGAGGTCGGCCGGGATGAACACCCGCCACTCGGAGCCGACCTGCATCAGCTGCAGCGCCTCGTTCCAGCCGGGGATCACCTCGCCGACGACGAAGCGGGCCGGACGGCCGCGGCGGTACGACGAGTCGAACTCCGTGCTGTCGGGGAGCGTGCCGCGGTAGTTGACGAGGACGGTGTCGCCGAGCGTCGGCGACTCGCCCTGACCCACCTGAATCACCTTGTACTGCAGGCCGCTCTCCGTCACCTCGATGCTGTCGCGGCCAGCGTTGGCGGCGAGGAATTCCTCGCTCGTCCGCATGTTCGTGACGGAGGCGCGGGCGGTAAGGGTATCCTGGAAGGCGCGCATGATCGAGTCGACCTGGACCGTCGTGAAGCGGAGGGAGTCGCCGTTGAGGCCGGCGCGGACGGCCGTGAGGATCAGTTCGTCGTCGAGCACGATGCTCTCGTCGATCTGCTCCATCTGGTCGTGGAGGGCCGTGCCGAGGTCGTGGCCGACGATGTACGCCACCTGATCGTCGAGCGTGTCGAGGCTGCCGGGGTCGGCGGAGCGCTCGCACGCGGCGAGGGTGAGGGTCGCGGCGAGGAGGGCAAAGACGTAGCGTCGGGTCATAGGGGGAAGGCGGGGTCGGCCCGCATCGGGTGTCGGTTGCTCGAGCGTGAGGACGGGGGAGCCCCGCCAAAAGCGCAGCGCGCAGTATACCGATGGGCCGCCGACGCATCCAAGACGCGGAGCCGCCGGCGGGCATTTCTGCTCAAACCTTCGCGAGCGAATCGGACCCGGCGTTGCGCGGCTCCGTAGCTTTTGGCCCTCGCTTTCACCGCCCCGCCATGTCTGAACGCATTCTCGTCACGTCCGCCCTCCCGTACGCCAACGGCCCGCTCCACGTCGGCCACCTCGCCGGGGCGTACCTCCCGGCCGACCTCTACTGCCGCTACCAGCGGCTCCGCGGGCGGGACCTCCTCTACGTCTGCGGCTCCGACGAGCACGGCGTCCCGATCATGCTCCGCGCCCGCGAGGAGGGCGTCGATCCTCAGGACGTCGTGGACCGCTACCACGCGCAGATCGAGGCCAGCTTCGAGCGCCTCGGGATGTCGTTCGATTATTACGGCCGGACGACCTCGGCCACGCACCGCGCGACGAGCCAGGCCTTCTTCCGCACGCTCTACGACGCGGGCGTGTTCAAAGAGAAGACCGAGGAGCAGCTCTACGACCCCGAAGCCGGCCTCTTCCTCGCCGACCGCTTCGTGCGCGGGACGTGCCCCGTCTGCGGCTACGAGGATGCCTACGGCGATCAGTGCGAGAACTGCGGCTCCTCGCTCTCGCCGAAAGACCTCATTGACCCGCGCAGCGCGCTCACCGACGCCGTGCCCGAAGTCCGCACGACGACGCACTGGTACCTCCCGCTCGGCGACCTCCAGCCCCGGCTCGAAGCCTATGTCGAGACGCACCCCGAGTGGAAATCGAACGTGCGCGGCCAGGTCAAAAGCTGGTTCGCCGACGGCCTCGCGGACCGCGCCATGACGCGCGACCTCCCGTGGGGCGTACCCGTGCCCGTCGAAGACGCCGACGGGAAGGTGCTCTACGTCTGGTTCGACGCGCCCATCGGCTACATCTCGGCGACGAAGGAGTGGGCCGCGCGGCAGGGCGACCCCGAGGCGTGGCGGCGCTACTGGCAGGATGAGGGCACTGACCTCGTCCACTTCATCGGGAAGGACAACATCGTCTTCCACGCGCTCATCTTCCCGGCGCTCCTGATGACGCACAACGAGGCCACCGCGAGCGGGCCGCGTTTCGTGCTCCCGGCGAACGTCCCCGCGAACGAGTTCCTCAACCTCGAAGGCCGCAAGCTCTCGACGAGCCGCGGCTGGGCCGTCTGGCTCCACGAAGTCCTCGACGACTTCGAGCCCGACCTCCTCCGCTACGCCCTCGCCGCGACCCTGCCCGAGTCGAAGGATGCTGACTTCTCGTGGGCCGACTTCCAGGCCCGCGTCAACTCCGAGCTCGCCGACATCTTGGGCAACTTCGTCAACCGCACGCTGACATTCGCGCACCGCTTCGGCGACGGCGTCGTGCCGCCGCTCGTGGAGCCGAGCGAGACGGACCAAGCCGTGCTCGACGCGCTCGCCGGATTCCCGGACCGGATCGGCGCGGCGTACGAAGGCTTCCGCATCCGCGAGGCCGTGCAGGAAACCCTATCGCTCGCGCGGCTCGGCAACAAGTACTTCAACGACACCGAGCCATGGCACACGCGCAACACGGACCCGCAGGCGATGCGGAACACGATCCACGTCTGCCTCCAACTCTGCGCGTCGCTGTCAGTGCTGATGGATCCCGTGCTCCCGTTCTCGGCGGCGAAGCTCCGCACGATGCTCCAACTCGAAAACGTCCGCCCGAGCACACCCGATGGGACGCCCGGCACGATCGGCTGGGAGGCGGCCGGCATCGCGCTCCTCCCCGAAGGCCACGTGCTCGGCGAACCGCAGATCCTCTTCGAAAAAATCGATGACGACGCGATTCAAGCGCAGCTCGACAAGCTGGAGGCGCGAGCGGGCGAGGTGCAGCAGGAAGGGCTCCCGTATGAGCCGGTCAAAGACGAGATCACGTTCCCCGATTTCGTCGGCCTCGACCTCCGCGTCGGCCGGGTCACGCTTGCTGAGCCGGTCGAGAAAGCCGACAAGCTGCTCCGGCTCGAGATCGATCTCGGCTTCGAGCAGCGACAAGTGCTGGCGGGCGTGGCAAAGCACCTCGAGCCAGAAGCGCTCGTCGGCAAGCACGTCATCGTCGTGGCGAACCTCGCGCCGCGCACGATGATGGGGCTCGAAAGCCAGGGGATGGTGCTGATGGCTGAGGACCGGGAGGGCAAGCTGACGCCGGTGCTCGCGCCCGATGGGGAGCCGGGCAGCGTCGTCCGGTAGCGGGAGCGCGCCCGCACCAAAACAGAGATAGGCCGCCTCTCTCCCCAGAGAGGCGACCTATCGTGACGGCTGCGAGCCGTCTGGAAAATCGGGTGGCAGGCCCCACCACCAAGCCTGCCACCCGAATAGCGCCCTGGTTGGACCTGTCGGGCGCTATAGTGATTACGTCTCCATCCATCGACGTAATGGCACCTGTTGAGCGGAGAGTGCGGAGGACACCGGCCGCTCATCTACATATACGCGAGGGAGCCGTGCAGGAGGTCAAAGAAGGACGAAAAGTTTTTATTCCCTGATCTTTACTACGGATACGACCGGGCGGAGATGCAGGGTCTCAGGGTAGGAATCGCTGGCTTCCCGATGCCGGGGGCATTGCTCGTGTCCGTAACGTCCGGCCGTACCTTCGCCCTCTCCGAACGCTCTGCCTACGCCGTGATGTACCGATTCCTCCTCGTCGCCCTCCTCACCGCCGCCTCGCTGCACGCGCAGCCCGCTCCTTCCGACCCCTCGTCTTCCGGTGGGCTCCTGATCCTCGAGCAGGCCGCGTTCGACGTGCACTACTACGATCTCGAGATTGAGGTCGAGCCTGTTGCGGAACGCATCGAGGGGCACCTCGGGATGTACGCGACGATGGTGCTCCCGAGCGACGCCATCGCGCTCGACCTCGACACGACGTTCGCCGTCGCGCAGGTCACCGACGTAAAGAGGGGGGAGACCCTACCCTTCGAGCGGTTGGGAGGGCGGCTCCTGATCGACCTCGGCTGGACGATGCAGCCGGGGGATTCAGTCGCCGTTCGCGTGGACTACGCGGGCAAGCCTCGTGTCGCTCCCAACCCGCCGTGGGACGGGGGTTTCACGTGGGTCGACCGAGCGGACGGGACCCACTGGGTCGGCGTTTCCTGTCAGGGCGAGGGGGCGGACCTGTGGTGGCCGGTGAAAGACCATCCGTCGGACGAGCCCGATTCGCTGCGCATCCGCGCTACCGTCCCCGCCGGTCACACCGCCGTCTCCGCGGGCCGTCTCCGGGGCGTCGTGGAGAACCCCGACGGCACGCGCACCTTCGACTGGTTCGTCTCGACGCCGATCAACAACTACGGCCTCTCGCTCTACGTCGCGCCCTACGAAACGGTCGAGGCGGACTACACCAGCGTCGCGGGCGAGGCGCTGCCGATCCGGTTTTACGTGCTGCCGGAGGACCGGGCGAAGGCCGAAGCGCTGATGCCGCAGATCGTCGAGCAGATGCGGTTCATGGAGGAGACGTTCGGGCCGTACCCATTCCGCGCGGACAAGTACGCCGTCGTCCAGTCACCGTACCTCGGGATGGAACACCAGACCGCGATCGCGTACGGCGACACGTTCACTGACAACGCGTTCGGGTTCGACTGGCTCCACCTCCACGAGTTCGCGCACGAGTGGTGGGGCAACCTCGTCACCGTGCCGGACTGGAGCCATTTGTGGATCCACGAGGGGTTCGCGATGTACGTCGAAGCGCTCTACGCCGAGCACCTCGGCGGGCGGGATGCCTACCTCCGCTACCTCCAGTCGAAGCGCGGGCGGATTCTCAACGCGCGGCCCGTCGTTCCGAGCCGGACGGTGGATACGCAGGAAGCCCACTTCGGCACGAGCTCGACCGACGCCGACGTGTACTTCAAAGGGATGTGGTTCCTCCACACGCTGCGCTACGCCGTCGACGACGACCCGGCGTTCTTCCGGGCGCTCCGTCGCATGGCCTATCCCGACCCCGCCATGGAGGCCATGACCGATGGGCGGCAAGCCCGCTTCGCGACGACGGAGGACTTCCAGCGGATCCTAGAGCATGAGACCGGGAGGAATCTCAGCACGCTCTTCCGGCTCTACCTCTACCAGCCCACGCTTCCGCGCCTCGTAGCCGAGCGGGAGGGCCGCCGGCTCCACCTGCGGTGGGAGACCCCCGAAGGGTACCCGGTCGAACTTCCGGTCGAAGTCGCCGTCGATGGCGAGGTGCGCCGGGTCCCGATGCGGGCCGGACAGGGACAGGTCTTGCTGCCGCCGGACGCCGAGGTAGCGATCGACCCCAACGGCTGGGTGCTGAAGGCGGAGTGAGCGTATCGCTGCTAGCGATCGATCTCGGGGCGTGAGGGGTCGGTTCTCCACACGCCCTTTACAAACCTCTGACTGGGCCTATATTCTACGTCTTCGCAGGCGGGAGAGACCGGTCGGGCTCTCTGTACCATCATGGGCCTCGAATCGTCCTCTCACTCAACCCAGGCGGACTATGCATAGCGCACCCTCCTTCTCACTCTCTCGCACCTTCCTCGCGACGGTGCTCGCTCTCCTGTTGGCCGCGTCGCCTGCGTTTGCGCAGGATCTCGCGGATCGCCTCTGGACGGATGTCGTCTCGGCGTCGGTCACCACGGGCGCGGAGCGGCAGATCGTCCCGAACGCGTACCGGAGCGTCCGGATGGACGGGGCGCTGATGGCGAGTCTCTTGGCCGAGGCCCCGCTCGAAGCCGCCCCGTTTGACACCCGCAGTGGCGTGATCGTACCGTTGCCGACGCCCGACGGGGGCTTCGCGTCGTTCCGTGTTGTGGAAGCGCCCATCATGGAAGCAGGGCTCCAGGCGCGCTATCCCGAGCTGCGCACCTACTACGGCCGCGGCGTGGAAGCGAAGGGCTCTATGGTTCGCATCAGCGCCACGCCAGAAGGGTTCCACGCATTTGTGCTCGGGAAGGGCGGCAGCATGCTGATCGACCCGATGCAGGCCTTGGACACCGAGCACTACGTCGTCTATCGCAAGCGTGACTACGTGCCGGACCAGGCGCGCGTGCTCGAAGCCTTCGGCAACGAAGAAGTCATCGAGGCACCGGGCGATGACGAGCCGGTTGACGTGACGACGGCGCGGCCCGAGAACGGGGAGTTGCTCCGGACCTACCGCCTCGCGATGGCCGCCACGGGCGAGTACACCGCCTTCCACAGCGCGCGCCGGAACCGGCCGTCGAACGTAGCCGATGGCCTCGCCGCGATCATCATCGCGATGAACCGGGTCAACGGCATTTACGAGCGCGACCTCTCTGTGCGCATGGTGCTGATCGACGAGACTGACCAGGTCATCTATACCGACGGGACGTCGGATCCGTATACGAACAACAGCGGGGGGGCGATGCTCGGGGAGAACCAGTCGAACCTCGACGCCGTCATCGGGTCCGACAACTACGATGTCGGCCACGTCTTCTCGACGGGCGGCGGCGGCGTGGCCGGGCTCGGCGTCGTGTGCCGGACCGGGCAGAAGGGGCGCGGTGTGACCGGCCTTGGTTCGCCCATCAACGACATCTTCTACGTCGACTTCGTCTCCCACGAAATCGGCCACCAGTTCCGCGGCAACCACAGCTTCAACGGGAGTTCCGGCAACTGCAGCGGCGGCAACCGCAACGGCTCGACGGCCTACGAACCGGGGAGCGGCTCGACGATCATGGCCTACGCCGGCATCTGCAACCCGCAGAACCTACAGAACACCAGCGACGACTATTTCCACGCCGTATCGCTCATCGAGATCGTGAATTACATCTCGGTCGGCGCGGGCAACGACTGCGCCGAGGAGACGGAGACGGAGAACAGTCCGCCCGTCGTGATGTCCGACGTCGACGGCCTCTCGATCCCGATCGAAACCCCCTTCGTGCTCACTGGCAGTGCGGAGGACGACAACAACGACCCCGAGGATCTCACGTATACGTGGGAAGAGTTCGACCTCGGCCCGGCCGGCCCCCCGGCCGGAGGGACGGGGTGGAACGGGACGCCGCCGTTCTTCCGCTCGTTCGACCCCGTGGATGAGCCCGTCCGCTACTTCCCCGCCCTCGACCGCCTCATCGCAGGTAACCCGCCGGTGATCGGGGAAGGGCTCCCCTCTTCTGACGGGAGGCTCCGGTTCCGGCTCACCGCGCGCGACAACGCCGGCGGTATTGGCGACCTCCAGGTCACGCTCGACGTCGTCGAGGACGCCGGGCCGTTCGAGGTCACGTTCGCCAACGAAGGAGACCTCGTCTACGGCACGGGCTCCGAGCAGGAGGTCACGTGGGACGTGGCCGGCACCGACGCCGGCGACGTGAACACGCCGACCGTGGACATCCTCTTCTCCGCCGATGGCGGCGACACCTTCGACATCGTCCTCGCAGAGGGCACGGACAACGACGGCGCCGAACTCGTGACAATGCCGAGCGAGGTGACCGACGAAGCTCGCATCATGATCCGGGCCGTCGACAACGTTTTCTTCGCCGTGAATCGGGAGGAGTTCGCCCTCGAGATCGGGGTGGCGAACGAGGCCCGTCCCGAGGCCACGCACTCGCTCAGCGCCGTCTACCCGAACCCGTTCGGCGTGACGTCGTCGCGCGCCACGCTGAACCTGACGGTGGAGCAGAGCCAGGCCGTGCGCGTCGCGGTCTACGACGCGCTCGGGCGGCAGGTGGCCGTGCTCCACGACGGCACGCTCGCCGCCGGGCAGAACCGCCAGCTCTCGCTCGACGCGGCAGCGTTGGCGGGCGGCACGTACTTCGTCCGCGTCGTCGGCGAGACGTTCACCGACGTGCAGCAGATGACCGTCGTACGCTAGCGGACGGACAAGCCACAGGCAGGGCGGAAGGGGTTCCTATCCCTTCCGCCCTTTCTTTTTGGGCGGCGTGAAGAGGGAATGGACGCGAAACGTTCGCACCCTGACAGGGTTGTACCGGGCCACCACGAACGACGATACAGATGATGGAACGGCTCAAATGCAAGGCCTGCGGGTGCTATAGCATGGTCCCCGTGGCAATCGACAGCGATACGGAAGAGGACGAACTCCTACTCTTCACCGACGAACAGGAGTCCCGATTTTTCACCTGCCACGTGTGCGGCGACAACTGGCTCTCCGTGAAGCAGGTCGAGGAGGGAGACTGCCAGATCACGTTCGTCCACCAGATGGGGATGCAGCCCCTCCTCAAGCGCACCGCCCACATGGCGACGCCCATCGTGCTCAACGAAGGCACCGTCGGCCAGTGGAGCTACTACCTCGGCGACGACGAGGTCGCGGAGAGCGAGTGGCGTCACGTCCTCGGCAAGCGGCGCCGGGTCCTACGCGCGATCTGTACGAACTGAGCGCGCGGAGCGGGGAGTACAAAAAAACTGCTCGACTCGCCGGTCACCTCTCAAGGCTTCGGCGAGTCGAGCAGTTGTTCTTCCCGCATTAATAGGGTGGGGCGTTCTTGGCCCGCGACTACAACATAGGGGAATCCCCCAGCGAAGTCAAGGGCGTTCCACCAAAACGACGAGAAAGAGTTCCAGCGTGGGGCTCTTTCTCGCCGCTTGAGGGGCGGCCTGCTCAGTTCTCGATACGCAGCGTGGCGATGACCCCTGCGTGGTCGCTGGGCCACAGCAGGTCGCTGCCGACGGCGACGCGGTCCTCCGATTCATCTCCGACGATCTCAGCCGACAGCGTCTCTACGTTGCCGCGGTGGAGGATGAGGTCGATCCGCGTAGCGAACTCGGAGGTCATGTTGCGGAGGTCGGGAGCCTGGCAGCACGTCCCGCCATCGACACCGGCTTCAACGAAGGAGTCGGTATAGGTGACGTCCAGCAGGGCGTAGCTCCGGGTGCCGGAGCCGTCCGCCGGGCTGTTGAAATCGCCGACGAGCACGACGGGATTGGTTTCACTGCCGAGCGCTTCGATGAGTTCGAGCGCCTGGCCCTCCTGCGGCTGGCCCGGCGCGCCCGGCGGAAGCTGGACCTCCACCTCGAGGTGGGCATTGGCGAACGTGAACGTCACGTCGCCGACCGTCGCATCGACCCACTGCGCGCTCCGCGTGAACTCCAGCGTGTTGCCGCTGGCCGGGGGGACTTCGAGTCCGACCTGGATCTCGAACGTGCGGACCATCGGGTTCGCCGTCGTCACGCCCGAGCGGGCGAGGATCACGTCGCGGTCGGTGAGGCGGACGTCGAGGAAGTCCGTGGGGAGCATCGGGTTGGCGACGAGGGCCGTGGGCAGTTCCACGTCCGCGTTGTCCTCTTCGAGCACGACGCGGTAGTCGAGTCCACGCTCGCCCAACTCTGCCATGAGGATCGCGAGGAAGTCGATGGCGGGCGTCGAGGCATTGGGGGTCCGGGTGCCGGTGACGAAATCGCTCGGAGTCTGCGTCTGGTAGCGCGTGACCTCCTGCAAGCCGATGAGGTCGGGCGTCTCGGCCTCGATGATGTCAGCGATGGCCTCGGCGCGGAGGTCGAAGCGCGATGCTTGGACGGTCGCCCAGAGCGCGGTCGCCGCCGCGATGGCTTCGGCTTGGGTCGTCGTCGCCGTGACGGGGAAGAGGTCGCCGCCGAGGTAGAGGTTGTAGCTCATCACCTTGACGTCGGCGGAGACGCCTTCGGGTTCGGGGTCGTCGCTGTCGCAGCCAGCGAGGGGGAGGACGGCGAGGAGCAGGAGCGTGGCGAGGCCGACAGGCCATGCGTGGAGCAGTCGTTTCATGTCGAGAAAGGGCGTAGTGGGTATAATCGTGGGGCGCCCGGTGTCGCGGCACCCCACGTATTGGCTATGTTAGACGGACAAGATAGGAGCGCAGATATGAAACTCCGAACGATCAGCGTGCTCGGCTGTGGCTGGCTCGGGCTCCCCCTCGCCGAGGCCCTCGCACGCACGGGACATACCGTCCGCGGCAGCACCACCTCAGCGGAGAAGCTAGAACGGCTCGAAGCCGCCGGCATCGAGCCCCACCGCATCGTCCTCGGCGACGAGGTCGAGGGCGACGACCCCGAGGCCTTTTTCGAAGCTGACGTGCTCGTCTTCTGCGTCCCGCCCTCGGGGAGCACCGCTTCGTACCCGGCCGTGGCGAGCGCCGTCCGCCGCGCTGCCGAGAGGGCCGGCACGGGCTGGGTGCTGATGACGAGTTCCACCTCCGTCTACCCCGACCTCGACGGCGTCGTGACGGAGTCCGATGCCGGGGCGCACGAGGGCGTCCCGCTGCGGCGGAACGGAGAGGACGTGCTGGTCGCCGAGCGTGTGTTCTACGGGGCGACAGCGTTCGATACGACGATCCTCCGGCTGGCCGGACTGTACGGATACGGCCGGCACCCGGCCCGCTACTTCGCAGGAAAACGCGACCTCGCGGGCGGTGAAGCCCCCGTCAACCTCGTCCATCGCGACGACGTGATCGGGGCGGTGATGGCCGTGCTGGAGCATGAGGCGCGCGGCGCGACGTTCAACGTCTGCGCCGACCATCACCCGACGCGCAACCGACTCTACCCCGCGACCGCGGAGCGCCTGGGGCTGGAGCCGCCGACGTTCAACGGCGCCGAGGCCGACGGCTACAAGATCGTGTCGAGCCAACGGCTCCGGGACCGGCTCGACTTCCGCTTCGCGTACCCCGACCCAATGACCCCTGCGCCGTAGCGGCAAAAAAGAAGAGGGCGCTCGTCGGAGCGCCCTCTTCGGCATTCGGGGGACTCAGTCGTTCAGCCTTTGCCGCCGAACATCCCCATGAATTTGGTGGCGAAGGGGACCGAGCCGCGGAGTTTCACTTTGCCCGACATCATCGCCATCATCGGGTTGGTCTGGCCGTTCTCGACGCTGAGCCACACGTCGGCGGGGGCGCTGAGGGTGAGCGTCGGGTCGTCGACGGTGCCTTCGGAGACGTCAACCTGCTGATCGTGGACGTGGATGACGTAGTTGCCGCCGCCCTCGCCGCTGAGGTTCATCTGCACGGTGTCGTCAACGCCTTCGGCCTTGTCGGCGTTGAAGCGCTGGGGGTAGGAAGCGATCACTTCGTCGATGGAGCTGTAGCGAGGCATAGGAGTGCGAGGTGGGCGAGCGGAAGGGGAGGCCCAAGACGAACGGGCTGCGACGGGAAGATAACACCGTTAAGCGCGTGTCCGAAAGCCCGCACCGAAAGACGATGCGGGGCGGGCCGACGCGGACGGCGTCAGACGTTCCGGGGGAGGAGTTCGAGCTTCACGCGCGCGGTGCCGCGCTTCAGCATGCCGATCTGCTTCGCGGCCGCCTTCGAGAGGTCGATGACGCGCTGGCCGTGGAAGGGGCCGCGGTCGTTGATGCGGACAACGACCGCGTCACCGGTACGCGTGTTCGTGACGCGGACGCGGCTGCCGAGCGGGAGCGTCCGGTGGGCGGCGGTCAGCTTCGTGGGGTCGAAGCGTTCCCCGCTGGCCGTGGGGTTGCCGGCGAGTTCCTCGCCGTAGTAGCTGGCGTCGCCATCGCCGAGCGGCTTAGCAGGCGCGGCCTCCGGTGCGGCTTCGGCCGAGCGAGCCGGCGCTTCCGGCGCAGTAGCGTCGAGCCCGCGTGGGGCATTCGTGACGCCTTCGACGCCGGCCTTGCCTGTGCCGAGCGGGACGGGCTCCGGCTGCTCGTTGGCCTGGACGACCGTGAAGGCCGCTAGCGCTACGAGCGCGACGGCTGTGGTCGCGGCGACGGTGCGGTAGAGCGTAATGCGACGACGGAGTCCGCGGAACGCCCGTGCGAGCGGGACGCGCTTCCGTCGTGTAGGGAGGGATTCGTGGTCGCGGTGGGGAGCGTCATGCATAAACGAGAGCCCGAGGGCACTTGTGAGTGTGGCGCTAAAACTAACAGGTCTTGTACGGGCGCGGCCCCCGTGCTCGTTCCGCTACGGCTCCAGACTCACGATACCTCCGCGGAATGCGCCGAAACGGAGTCAATTTCGGAACTGCATCAAGGTGTCGAGCCGTACAACACGTCCCATCTCTCCTTCGCCTATCATCCGATCCATGTCGCAATTCATCTGTGCCGTCAGCACCGCCGCTTCGTCCAACACCCCCGCCGCCTACGTCCTCACCGAACAGGCCACGCGCAACGGGGACGATCAGCCGGGGTATTACATCCGGGATGTCGGTCACTTCGGCGACGACGACCCGGTGGAGACGATTCAGGATCTCCTCGCCGATGAGGAGCAGTACGCCGGGCGCGTCACCGTTGTGGTGATGGGCGGGCAGAAAATGGCCGACCGCTTCGGCAAAGTTGGACTGAGCGCCGTGCCCGTCGAAGTCGGCGGGAGCGGGGGCGATGACACGCTCCGCGTAACGGAGCAGACGCTCGTCGACACGTTCGAGGCCGTGTACCGGCACCGCACCGTCGAGATGCCGAACGAGGACGAGAAACTTTCGGCCGTGCTCGCTGCCCTTTACGGCGCGATGAGCGACGACGCCGGGGCGACCGAGGCCTCGCCGCAGATGGAAGCCCTCGCCCGCGAAGAGACGACCGGCATTCCCACCGAGACGATTCCCGAGGACGGCCCGAAGCCGGCCGTGCCCGAGCTCTCCGGTTCCAGCGCCGCGGTCGGTGTCGCCAAGATCGGCGGTGACGCCGACGACCGCACGGCGACCGTAGCTGAGGCGATGACGGCTCCGCCGCGCCGCCACGGGCTCGAAGACGACAGCAACGCCGGGCCCGCCAGTCTCGGCGAGCACCGGGACCTCGCCCTCGCCCTCGCGCTCTCGTGCTGGTACGGTGAGTACGACGCCGACGAGCTCCCGATGACAGACCAGGCCGACGAGACGGCGCGCGACGCCCGCGTGCGCGAGAAGCGCCGTCGGCAGGCGCAGGACAAGAAGAATCGGTAGGGCGAGCGCAGACACACGGGCGCGGGGCGACGGGAGTGTATCCCCTCGCCCCGCGCTCATTTCGTATGACTACGCACTGTCGTTTACGCGCCGTGCTCGGTGCGGATCTGCCGGGAGAGTCGCCACGCCATCCAGCCAAGGAACCCGACACCCAGGACGAGTACGGCCCACAGCAGGAGCCGCTGTGTCGGGATCTCGTCCGACGGTCGGAGCGCGGCCGGACCTGCGAGGTCGAACGGTTCGCCGACGCTTGCCGGAGAAACCAACGCGGAAGCTCCGACGCGGGGCACACTGCCGAGTACGGTGGATGGGCTGAGTCCGGCCGGCTCTGCCGCATAGCTGCCGAAGGCGAGGCGGAACGGGTCGGTTCCGCGCGCGACGAATAGCACCGTCTCGGGCACGTAGCCAACCTCGAGCGCTGGCGGCTGCTGGCCGAGAGCCCCCTCGGGCTCGACCGTCAGCCGCCAGTAGCGGGCGGACGTGGGGGCGAACGAGAAATCGGGCGTCGTCAGTTCGGTGCCGTCGATGCGGAGGCGGTAGATCGGGCCGGAGGCGCGCGTGCGCCACGGGCCGTCCGGCGTCTCCGCGGATGCGAGCGTGGCGCTCGCGAGCGTGTTGACTTCGGGCAGCGCGATGCGTGCGCCGTCGGCGGGCGGCCGGGCGTCGAGGTCGAAGGTGTACATGGAGCCCGACGCGTCGAGCAGCGGGGCCGGCAGCCACGCGCGCTCCACCGGCCGCTCGGCCTCGACGACCTCGGCTTCGGCGCGGGTGAGCGGCGGCAGCGTTTCGTCCTCGGGCCACGTCACGCGGAGAAAGCGCGCCGTCGTCGGCACGTCGAAGGCGACCGTGCGGCGGACGAGCCGCTGATCGCCCTGCCGGAGATCGGCGAGCGCGGCGTCGCGGACGAGCGGCGTCCACCGGGCGAGGTCGGAACTCGCGCCGATCTGCACGGACGTCACGAAGCTCGGCGCGTCGTCGGCCCACGAAAAGGTGAGGCGGCGGATCGGGCGATCGGTGCCGCGGGTGTCGAGGAGGTAGGCTGCGCGCGGTCGGTCGGCACGATCGGTGCGCGGGGCGAGTTCGACGACCGTGCCGGTGGCGTCGCGGCGGACAGTGAGGGCGGGATCGCTCGCGCGCGTCGTATCGCTGAGGACGAAGAAGGGGAGGGCGACGGTGCGGACGGAGCGCGTGCTCGACGCCGGGCGCTCGACGGCGTGCGGCACGGGCTCGTCGGAGGCGTTGAACACGCGGAGGTCGCCGAGGTCGGTGCGGACGGCGCTGCGGTAGACGGCGGGCGGCACCGTGACGCGGTAGATCGGCCCGTCGCCGTCGAGCGTGAGGTCGGCACCGAACGCGAAGTCGGACGGGGCGACCTGCGCCGTCGCGACGGACGCGGCGAATAGGAAGAGGAGCGGCAGCAGACGCATCGGCGGGCGAGAGTTTGAGACTGTTTAGTAACTATCGATGGGAAGTCCCCCTCCTGACAGGAGGGGACAGGGGTGGTAGAAAGCGGGCCGCGGAAGCGTTCCTGGTCTACCCCCTCCCCGCTGCGCGGGACTCCCCCTGTCCAGGGGGAGGGCACTATTGCCCGCTGCCACATAGTATCTAAACTGCCTGCTTAGGATAGGACCATTGGCTCGGGCTCGACGTCTTCGGGCTCATCGCGGCGGGGCGGGGCGGGCGAGAAGTACCCGATCAGGAGGACCAGCAGGCCGACGCCGACGAACGACACGATGCGCGCGAGCGTGCCGGCGTTCGAGAGGTCCACGACGAGCAGCTTGACGCCGACGAGCGCGAGGAGCGCCGCGCCGACGAACCACGGCGTCCGCAGCCGGAGCCGCGTCGCCGCGATCATCACCGCCATCGCCAGCAGCGCCCACGTGATCGAGAGCGCGGTCTGGAAGAGCGTCGAGGCGAAGAGGATGTCCGGGTCGAACGGGACGGCAGCGAGGTGGTGCACCGCGCGGGCCACGAACCCGCTGACGGCGACGAACACGCCGAGGCTGAGTGCGCTGTAGAGCAGCGATGCCGTAGCGGGCGTCGTGCGCTCGGCGCGGATGAGCACGCGGACGTAGAGCGCGAGCACGAGGAGCGAGGCGATGTGGGCGAGGTCGAACGGGTTGAGGAGCGGGAGGTACGGCAGCGGCGACGGATCGCCCGCGCTGTAGAGGTCCGTGAGGATCGACCACCCGAGGAGGGCCACGGCGAGCCCGCCCGCGCCGATCCGGAGGTAGGCCGTTCGGTGCGACGCCATCCACCGCGCGAGCACATCCGGCGGGCGCATCACCGCGAGCACGAGCGCGGCGAGCACGACGCCGACGCCGGCCTCGGCCCAGCCTGCGCCGCCGTCGGTCCACCGGTCCAGCAGCCACGCCACTTCGCGCGTAGCGACGAGCGCGAAGAGCCACAGCGCCGCCGCGTGCGCGACGCCGAGGCGGCGGGGGAGCGTCGCGCCCTCGCGCCGCCACAGCACGACGCCGAGGAGGACGAACGCCAGCGGCCACGCCAGCCAGCCGCCGTGCGCGAGGGGGTGCTCGTGGAAGAAGAGGAAGAACGGGAGGAGGAGGTAGCCCGCGCCGAGCCCGAGCGGCAGCGCCGTCGCGCCGAGCGCCGGCCACCGCAGCGAGCGAGCCAACTCCACGAATCCCCACACCGAGACGGCGAAGAATGTCAGCAGCACGCTCGCCACGGAGTCGTCGGGAATCCGGTCGGCGAAGAACGTCAGCCCGCTCGCGCTCCAGAGGTAGACGCCGAGCAGGAGAACGACCGGGCTTAGCCGGCGCTCCCACGGGCGCACGCCGTCGCTCGCGTGGAGCCAGTACGCCGACGCGCCGAGCGTGAGCGCGGCCAGCCAGCCCGAGAGCCGCACGCCGAGCGGCACCGCGTCGAACGCGAGCGCGTCCTCGCCGACGAGCAGGAAAACAGCGACGAGTTGGAGCCCGAGGCCGGAGATCCGCAGCCACAGTCGCCGCTGCCGCACGCCCGTCCACACGAGCGCCGCCCCTTCGAGCAGCCACAGCGCGCCCGACCACACGGCGTCGAGCGCGAACGGGATCGTGAGCGTGGCAAACGTCAGCCCAATCGCGAAGAACGCCTCGACGAGCGGGCGCGTCTCGGGGCGCTCCGACCGCGCGAGCGCTGTCGCCGTGCCGAGATAAATCAGGGCGAGGGCGAACGCGCTCCACGCCCGCCCGAACTCGAACGGCTCGACGAGCACGGCTTGCAGCGCGAACGCCGCGACGGGCAGGCCGAACACGAGCGAGCCGTCAATCGGCGCGTTGAGGCGCGGGGCGCGGCGGCGCGTGGCGAGGACGGGGATCGCGAAGTAGAGCGCGAAGAACAGGAGCAGGAACGGCTCCGTTGAGGCGAACAGCGCAGGCTCGTAATTCAATCCGCCCCAGAGGCCGCCGATGACGAACGTGCAGACGAAGCCGACGAGGTAGAGCGAGCGCCACGACTTGACGTACGCGATCGCGAACACGCCCGCGTTGAGCACGGCGTAGTACGAGAAGAGCAGGACGTGGTCGCCCTGCCCGGTCGAGGCCAGCACGGGGGCGCCGAAGCCGCCGAGCACGCCGACGACGGCGAGGACGGGCGCGTTCTGCACGATCGCGAGCACGGCCGAGAACGCGGCGATCGCAGCCAGCAACACGAACGCGGGCGCGGGCGGGAGCACGTCGTAGAGTTGGAATGCGGCAAACACCGTGAGGTACATCACCGCCACGCCGCCGCCCTGCAACGTCACCGCGTAGACCTCGGCCCGGCGGCGCAGCAGCCACCCCGCGACGACGAGCGCGAGCCCGGCCGCGGCCGTCGCCAGGAGGCGGATCTCGATCGAGAGGTAGCCCTGCTCGGTCGCGTAGCCGATGAGGAAAACGAGCCCCACGAACAGCATCGCAATCCCGATGCGCGCGAGCGGGTTGCCGCCCGTCAACAGCGTCCACGCCTGCGCGACGAGCGACGGCTCGGCGGGCTCGCGCTCCACAACAGGCGGCGGTACCGGGCGCGGATCCGCCGCTGGCTCGGCGTCGAACTCGGGCGGCGGATCGTGAGCCGAGATCGGGTCGCGCAGTTCGACGGGCTTCGCGACGGGCTCCGTCGGCACGAACTCCTCCGGCATCGCTTCGGGCGAGACCTCGTCCACCGGGATGTCAGCGGTCGCAGAGACGGGGGCGGCGGTGCCGCGCGTTTCGAGGTCGAGGACGCGGTCGGAGAGGGTCTCGATCTCTTCCCGCATTTCGAGGAAGAGGGCCGCTGCGAACCCGATCGCCGCCCCGATCAGCAGGCCGGACGAGGTGAACGTCGAGACCCCGGCGAAGGCACCGAGCGCGGTCAGCAGGATGCGGCGTTTCATAGGCGGGGCTCGTGGGGAAGCCCGAAATTAGATCGGCGGAGGTCGGGAGGCAACGCGGGCGACCTTTTCGACGCAGAGCGGGGAGGCGTACCTTCCGCCGCCCCTCCACTATTCGCCCCGCCATGCGCTCTCTCGCTCTGCTCCTCCTCGCGCTCGCCGCCCCCGTCGTCGCGCAGCCGACCCCCGATGCCTCGCCCTTCCGCGCCACCGCCGACCGCATCATCGACGCCGCCCTCGCCGACAGCACAGCGTACGTCCGGCTCGCGGAGATGGCCGACGCCTTCGGCCATCGCCTCAGCGGAAGCCAGGCCCTCGAAGACGCCATCGACTGGATGCTGGAGATGATGGAGGCCGACGGGCTCGACAACGTCCGAGGCGAGCCGGTGATGGTCCCGCACTGGGTCCGCGGCGAGGAGTCGGTGACGCTCATCGAGCCCCGGCGCGAGCGGCTCGCGATGCTCGGCATCGGGAATAGCGTCGGGACGCCGGAGGGCGGCGTCACGGCCGAGGTCCTCGTCGTCGGCTCCTTCGATGAACTGGCGCGGCGGGCGGACGAAGTGCCGGGCAAGATCGTCCTCTTCAACGTGCCGTTCACGACCTACGGGCAGACGGTGCCGTACCGCACGCGCGGCGCGAACGAGGCCGCCCGCTACGGCGCCGTCGCGAGCCTCGTCCGCTCGGTCGGGCCGGTCTCGCTCCAGACTCCGCACACCGGCACGCTCGTCTACGACGACGACCTCCCGCGCATCCCCCACGCCGCGCTCACGATCGAGGGGGCCGAGATGCTCCAGCGGATGCAGGACCGTGGCGACCGCGTCGTGGTGAACCTCGACATGGAGGCCGAGATGCTGCCCGACGCGCTCTCGCACAACGTCGTCGCCGAGCTTCGCGGGCGCGAGACGCCGGAGGAGATCGTCGTCATCGGCGGCCACATCGACTCGTGGGACGTGGGGCAGGGCGTCGTGGACGATGCCGGCGGCGTCGTCGCGTCGTGGGAAGCCGTGCGGTTGCTCAAAGAACTCGGGCTCCGGCCGCGCCGCACGATCCGCGTCGTCGGGTGGACGAACGAGGAGAACGGGCTGCGCGGCGGCCGGGCTTACCGCGACGCCCACCTCGACGAACTCGACGACCACGTCCTCGCCGTCGAGACCGATGGTGGCGTGTTCACGCCCGTCTCTTTCGGCGTCACGGCGAGCGACGAAGCGTTCGCCATGCTGGATCCGTTGAACGAATTGCTTGCGCCCGTCATGGCGGCGACCGAGGCGCGGACGGAGACGGGGATCACGCGCGGCGGCGGTGGGGCCGACATCGGCCCGATCATGGCGGAGGGCGTCCCCGGCGCGGGCCTCAGCGTGGACGGCTCGACGTACTTCTGGGTCCACCACACCGAGGCCGATACGATGGACAAGATCGACGTGCGCGAGCTGCAGCGGTGCGTGGCGGCGCTCGCCGTCCTCGCCTACTACGTCGCCGAGCTGCCCGAGCGGCTGCCGCGCTGAGGGGCGTACGGTTTCGTTTGGATTCGGGTGAGTAGAGGGTTTACTTGGTGTTAGGGGCGGCGCTCGCCGTGCCGTCCGCTCACCGACCGGGCCTCGCCATGAACGCCGTTCGCTACGTCCTGCTCGCCCTCTTCGCGCTCGCTCCTGTATGCGCCTCCGCGCAGGGGCCGGACAGTGTCCACGTTGAATACCAGGGGACTGAGTATCCCGGTTACGGGGCCGCCTTCGGCCAGCGATTTAACCTCGGAGAGGAGATCGGGCCGCTTCCGCTCGTCACCGTCGAGTCCGGTCCAACGGGAGAGTTCCCCGATTCGCCTCCGGATGAGGGCTGCAACCCTTACACGCCCGAGAGCGCGGCCGAGGTCGAGGGCAACATCGCGATCGTCGAGCGCGGCGTATGCACGTTCGTCCTCAAGGTGCAGAATGCGGTCGCCGCCGGTGCCGTCGCCGTCGTCGTCTTCAACGACGAGCGCGAAGGGCCCGAGAGCGAGACGCTCGTTCAGATGGGCGGCGACTGCGAACCAGAGGAGGGCTGCACGATCCCAGCGGCCTTCATCTCCCGCGCCAGCGGTCTGGAGATCCTCACGAACTTGGAGTTCGGCGGGCCTGCTATCATCATCCCGATTCGCGTGAGCTATGAGCTGCCGTGCTTCCACTGTGTGGGCACGCACGACACGGGCACGGTCAAGTTCGACGTGTTCGACCAAGGCTTCCTCGGTACAGACATTGGGTTCGCTGGACAAGGCTTCGTCTTCGATGGGGTCAACGGCCTCTTCGTGAGCACCGTCCTCGTCGGCGTGGACGGCAACGTAGCTACGAACCCCTACGACGGGGCGTCCGAATGGACGAGGTTTGGTGACGGGATGATGCTCCCCGCTCCGTTCCCGGAGCCGTTCGACGACTTCGACCAGGGCTTCATCGCCGCGTTCGAGAACACCGACCTCGGCGTCCGCGTGACGGAGCGCTCGTACTCCCGCGCGGGCGATCCCTTCGTGATCGTCGAACTCGAGGTGGAGAACGTCTCGGGCAGCGATCTCGAAGATGTCTACGTCGGCATCTTCGCCGATTGGGACGCGGGCACGACGTCCGCCGACGATCGCGGCGGGGTGAACGAGGAGTTGGGCCTCGTCTACGTCTTCGACCCTGTCGAGGCTGGGCCGTACTTCGGTGTATCCTGGTCCGAGAAGGCCATGGGCCCGCTCTCCGGCTACAGCACCGACACGGCGATGGGCACGGACGCCCAACTGTGGGAGGCGCTCACGACGGCGGTCGCGCCGGGCGCTGAGCCGGCCGAGCGCGCGGCCGTCACCGGCACCGGCCCGTACGACCTCGCGGCGGGCTCGTCGCAGACGGTCCGCTTCGCCTTCGTCGCGGGCGTGGACCTCGCCGACCTCCTCGCGAATGCGCGGCGGGCCCAACTCCCCATCGCCACATCCGCGGAGGCGACGCCGGCCGGCACGTTCGCGCTCGGCGCGGCGTACCCGAACCCGCTCTCGGACCGGGCGACGATCGGCTTCACGCTGCCGACGGCGCAGCGCGTCCGGCTCGCGGTCTACGACGTGCTCGGGCGCGAGGTGGCCGTGCTCGTCGATGGCGCGCGGCCGGCCGGGGCACAGGCGGTGGCGTTCGACGCGGCGGGGCTTCCGAGCGGGGTTTATCTTTACCGGCTCGAAGTCACGGACCCCGCTCGCGGTGCGGGCGGGACCGTGCTCACGCAGCGGCTCACGCTCGTCCGCTGACGCCGTCCCGCATTCCCATCGCATCGCCCCGCATGTCCCGCAACCTCACGGTCCTCGTCTTCGCCATCGCCACGCTCGTCGCCTGCAACGCAGAGCCGGACCGGGCCGAGCCCACCGTCACCGAGGCGACCGTCCCCGACGTGCGGGCGGACACCCTCATCGCCGACCCGCGCCCGAACACGGAAACCGACGCCGACCCGAAGGCGCAGGCGCTCAACGTCGCGCTGGACTCGCTCGAAGCGTTCGTGAGCGTGCTCGCGCGGGTGGAGGGGCCGATCGCGGCGTGGAACCAGGCGGAGGATGCGGCCCGGCTTCTGCGCTACCTGGAGCAGAACCGCGCCGCATTCGCCCTCGACATGTCGGAGGAGGAGGCGATGGAGCGCTACCCCGCTCAGATCCGCCGGCTCAACGAACTGGAAGCGCGCCGCTCGGCCGAACTCAGGCGGATCGACAGGGACGGCGTCGCCGGGCGCGTGCTCGTGGAGGAGATGGCGAAGGCGGACGCGGCGGCAGAGGCGGCCGGGCAGTAGCGCGTCGCCGAAGCGGCGCCCTGCGACTCAGCGGACGCGGCGCACGGGAGTCCAGCGAGCGCGGACGACGGGCGGGCGGAGCGGGGCACGGTCGCGCCGGCGCGGGGCCGGGGGCACGGTCGGGAGCGGCGACTGCGGATCGGGCGGCGGCGGGGGCTCGTCGGGTCCGTCTTCGCCGCGTCGCCGGACGAGGTGCCACGCGTACACCCCGATCAAAAATGGCATCAGGCCGAAGAGGAGAAAGAGAGCGCCGAGCATGGCAGGCTGCCGGGAATCGTCATTTTCTAGCAGATAGGTACGGGGTCTACTTCAATCCTTCATCGAAGGTTCTACCCGGGCGTGATTTTGCACGGCCTCGCCCGAAGCCACCGCCTCCCGCCGTCCGTCGGGTCCCGGTCACAGCATATTCTTCGCACGCAGCGCGTCCGTCACCGGGGCGACGGCGAGGGGGTGGAGCCGGTAACGTACCCCTTCCTGCACGGGCTGCGACACGCCGGGCACGCCGTTGCGCCGGGCCGGCAGCCCCGCCTCGGTCCCGTCCGTCGGCTGGATCAGACGGAGGTTGTGGAGCGACTCGAAGATGAGGAAGCTCTCGTCGCGCGTCGTGCGGAAGATGCGGTCGTGCTCGGAGAGGGTGAGCGTGCCGTGCTGGAGGAGGGCCTTGAGCGCGAATGAGCGCGGGAGGTCGAACGCGCCGACGAAGGCGAAGTCGAGCGGGCGGACGGGGCGGAGCGTGAGGGTGTCAGCCGTGACTTCGAAGTCGGCGGCGCGGAGCCAATAGAGCAGGGCCAGCATCATGTTCGGTCCACTCGCGCGGTAGAGCCCATCGAAGAACTCGCCGTGGAGGATCTCCTGCCGGGCCTCGGGAGACGTGGCTTTGCTCAGCCGCCGCGCCAAGAGCGGCGACGGCTCGGCGGGCTCGGCGAAGGTGAGGGGGAGGCCGCTGCGGGCGTGCCGCTTCATGAGGGCCGCCTCGACCTGGGCCCGCGTAAACGGCGGGAGCACGACGGCGTCGACGAGCCCGGTGATCTGCGGGGCCGTCCGCTCGACGAACCGCCACCCCGGCAGCACCATCGTCCCGACCCACAGCACGGGCGCGTCGGTGCGGGACATGAAGATGAACGTCCGCTCGACGAGGTCGAGCCCGCCCGGCGCGCGGAGGAGGAGGTGTTCGAGCCCTTCGATGAGGCAGACGCGCTTGCGGCCGACGTGCTCCGGCGCGAGGAGGTGGGCTTCGAGCGCTTCGAACGACGCGGCCCCGTCGACGCCCAGCGTCTCGCCGATCAGCCGGGCGAGGGTCGCCTCGTCCGCGGTGCGGTCCGTGAGGTCGAGGTGGACCGTCTCGTCGTCGGCGAAGGTCGTGGCGCGGAGGAGGTTGAGGAACGACGTCCGCCCGCTACCGGGCTCGGCGGTGACGATGAGGGCGCTGGAGTCGCGGTCCTCGCGCCAGCGCTTCGCGTGCTCGGCGGCGCGGGCGAGCTGGTCGGCCCGGTCCTCGAAGAGTGTCGCGTCGGTGAGGGGGGCGAAGGAGAAGAGGCGGCGGTAGACGAGCGGGAGGCCCGCATGGAGGCGGGCGGCCTCGGCGAGGGCGTCGAGCGTCCGCTGCCGGTCCGCCTCGGTCTGCGCGGCGAGGCCCGCCGCGGCCTGCCCGATCTGCACGAGCCGCTTGGCCCCGACGCGGCCGAAGCGCAGCCACTTGCGGAGCGCGAGCGCGGTGCGCTCGCCCGTCTCCCGCGTCTGCCGCTGCGCCCGCGTGAACGTCTGCTGCGTGCGCGTCTTGAAGTCGAGGAACTGCGCCTCGACGAGGTTGGCGGCGTTCGCGCGGCCGTGGAGCGTGGTCCAGCCGTTCTCGAACGTCTCGGTGGCGCGGCGGATGAACGCCTGCCACGGCTCGCCGAGGGGAGCCGTGATGCTGTGGAGCCGCTCCTCGGCCCGCGCGAGCCCGTCGACGGTCAGCTCGCGCGCGTTCGCGAAGGCGTCCTCGCCCTCGTCGTCGCTCCTGGCGGCCGTCTCCGTAGCCGGGTGGCTGGCGACCGCTTCCAGCTCTTCGATCGCCGTCTCGATATTGTAGCGGACGACATCGCGGATGCCCTCGGCCCCGGAGATCGCTTTGAAGAGGGGCTGGCGGAGGGCATCGGCGCTCTTGAGGAGGTAGGCGACGAACTCCTCGCTGAGCGTCGTGCGCACGATGCGCTGGAGCTCCACCTCGGCGGTGCGGCCCGCGTGGCCGGCGCGGTCGGGGCCGAGGCTCGCGTAGAGCGTGACGCGCTCGGGGAGCGCCGCGACGGCCTCGTTCAGCCGCCCGCGCATCGCGGCGAGCGCCTCCTCCACCGCGCGGTCGAGCGAGAGGGTCTGGAGCGCGGGCAGCATCGCGCGGTCAACGTGGTGGAGGGCCGTGTCGAGCACGCCGCGGAGCGCGTCGGCGAGGGCCGCCGGGTCGTCGATCCGGTCACAGACCTCGGTGGCCTCGGCGCGCAGCGTGCCGAACACGCCCGCTGCCGCCTCCACGGTCTCGATCACGGGCAGCACGACGGCGTCGGTTACGCCGTCGATCAGGCGCTCGACCTCCTCGACGAGCCGCTCGCGGAGGTACAGCAGCAGGCGGTCCACGCCCATGCGGCGCACGACCATCCGGTGCCAGTCGGCCCAGCGCTCGACGTCGCTGCGGATCTCGGCGAGGGGTTCGCCGTCGCCCGGCGCCGCGACGCGGTCGCTGTCGTAGCCGCTGCGGCGGACGCGCTCGACGAGGGCGTCGCGGGCGGGCGCGAGCGTGTCCTCGTCGTCGAGCGACGGGGCGAGGGCGAAGCCGTGGAGCGCGGCGTCGAGGGCCTGCGCCACCTCGCGCACGCGGCGGACTTCGGCGATGGGTACGGGCGGCGGCGGCGCCGGAGCACCGTCGGGCGCGGCGTCGGGATCGGCCGGAGCGGGCGCGGCCCACGCGAGGGCGTCGGTGGCGTGGAAGCGCGGCCGGTCGAGCTTGGACTCCAGCCGGAGCAGCTCGTTGGCCCACGTCGCGAAGGCGTCTTCGAGCCGGGCGACGGCGCGGCCGAACTCGGCCTGCACCCGCTGGTGCTCGGCGGCGAAAGCGTGGGGCAGCCGGACGCTGACCTGCTCCTCGACGAGGGCGCGGAGCGGGACCGACTGCGCGACGGGCTCGGCCGGGCGCGGCGCTTTGCGGACGACGCCGCGGAGCCCGTTCGTGACGGAGCGGCCGAGTTCGCGGCTGCGGCGGCGCGTTCGCTCTGTGAGTTTCCGGCCGAGGAGGGCGACGCTGTCTCCGGCCTCGGCGGCGACGAGGCCCTCGGGCTCGGGGCGGAGGACGACGGCGGGCTGGTCGTCGGCTAGCGTCGCGAGCGAGGCCAGCATCTTCGTGTACCGGCCGCCGAGCGTGGCGCCGAGGTCGAGGGCTTCGAGCCCGTCCCGAAATGCGGTGTGCGCGTCGGTCATCTCCCGGCGGTACGCGGTGAGCGCGTCCCACAGCACCTCGGGCGGGCGCGGCGGGGCGTCGAGCGGGCGGTCGAAGCCGTAGACCTCCATCGTGCGCCGGTGGACGGCTGCGGCCTCGGCGGTGAGGGCGCGGAGCGGCTCAGCGGCGTCGGCGCGGACGGCGTCGCGCAGCACGGCGTGGGCCGCGCGGGCGTCCCGGTCGAGGGCGTCGAGTCGGAGCTGGAGATCGGTGTCGGCGTCGAGCCAGGCGTCGGGGGGGAGGGCGTCGGTCATGCCGTGTCGGGCGGGGATTCGGGCTGCGGATGGGGGGCGGCGCGGCGGGCCGAGGCGCCGTCGCCGTTCGCGCCGTCCCCGCTGGGGCGTTCGCCCGAGCGCTCGTCGACGATCTCCTCGTTCATGTCGTTGAGCGCGTCCACGTACGCATCGACCGTCGGCATGGGCCGGAGGAGGCCGGTGCGGAGGAACTCGACCTTCGCCGCCTCTGTGACGTCGCTCATCAGGAGGAACTCGTAGCGTGTGTCGAGCACGTAGGCCTTGACCTTGAGGTGGAGCAGGAACGTCTCCTTGAACTCGTCCTTCACGATGACGACGATGGGCTTGTCGAGGTAGACGTACTTCGAGTTGGCGGCGGCGGCGTAGGCGATCCGCTTGGCGAGGGCGACGTCGACCCAGCCGGGGAGGTAGAGGTCGGTGACGACTTGGAGGTTCAGCTCGCCCGCGTTCGCGTTCGCCACCTGGTCGGCGACGACCTGCGAGTTCGGGACGGAGACGAGGTTGTCATCGGGCGTGACGATCCGCGTCGAGCGGAGGCCGATGGAAACGACCTCGCCATACGTCCCGCCGACGGCGATCTTGTCGCCGACCTGGAACGGCTGGTCGAGGATGATGACGATCCCGCCGAAGATGTTCTTGAGTACCTCCTGCGCCGCGAACCCGACGGCGACGCCGACAGCGGCAGCCGCGGCGAGCAGGCTGTTCCCGGGAATGCGGAAGACGGCGGTGATGACGAGGTAGACCGTGAAAGCCCAGACGAGCAGGCGGACGATCGGGATGAGCTTTTTGTAGAACAGGCGCCGCTCGGCCCCGCGCGCGGCGAGTTCCTCGAGCAGCCAGACGAACCCGCGCACGATGTAGAGCGCGAGGATCACGAGGAGGATCGACACGAGCAGCTTCGGCCCGAAGTTCTGGAGCGCCTGCGTCGCCGTGCCCGCGACGTCGTCGATGGTCGCCTGCGCGGTGGCGCGGGCCGTCGTATCGCGGGCGGGGCGCCGCGCGAGGGCCCGCGCGAGGCTGTCGTTCCGGGCGGCCAACCCGGCGACGGTGCCGAGCGATCGCATCAAGCTGTCGTTCTGCGCCGCGAGCCCGAGAACGGCGGCGCGGAGTGTGGCGAGTTCGGCGCGCACGTCGTCCGCCGTCTGCGGAGGGACCGTTTCCCGAGTCGCCGGTGCGGCTTGAGGCACTACAGCGGTGGCGGGGGGCGAAGCCGCAGTGTCGCGCGCGGTGGGCGTCGGCGCGACGGTCTGGGGTGCGACCGAGTCGGCGGCCTGCTGGGCCGCGGCGGGGCCGCCGAGCGCGAAGGCCAGAGCCAGTACGAGAGACAGCGCGAGGCGCGGGAGGACCATGGGAGGCAGGTGGGCGACGGAACGATGCCCGAATGTACGGCGGCGCTCCAACTTCGGGGGGCGCCGGAGTTCTCGGCGGGCACGGACGCGGGAATGGTCCGTACAACGTGCTCCCTTCGCCCCATTTCGCCCCTCCGCCATGCGCCTCCGTCACCTCGGCTACGCCTGCATCAACCTCACCCTCGGCACGAAGAGCCGGACCCTCCGCCTCGCGAACCTCCGCACGGAAAGGCTCATCCCCGTCATCACCCAGAACCTCCAGTCGATCCTGGACATGCTGCGGTGGAACGCCGAGCACGGCATCCACTTCTTCCGCGTCTCGTCCGACGTGATCCCGTTCGCGACGAAGCCGGAGTTCCCGTTCGACTGGGCCGAGGCCTACGACTGGCTGTTCCGCGACATCCGCCGCGTCGTCAAAGCGGAGGGCATCCGCGTCTCGTCCCACCCCGGGCAGTACACCGTGCTCAACTCGCCGAAGCGGCGCGTCGTCGAGGAGTCGATCGCGGAGCTGGAGCACCAGGCCCGCTTCCTCGATCTCATCGACCCTGTCCACGGGACGCTCACGCTCCACGTCGGCGGGGCGTACGGGGACAAGGCGGCGGCCGTCGAACGGTTCGTGGAGACCTTCGGCCGCCTCTCGGACCGGGCGCAGCAGATGCTCATCCTCGAAAACGACGACACCACGTATTCGCTCGACGACGTGCTCCCGCTCTGCGAACGGCTCGGCATCCCCCTCGTCTTCGACTACTTCCACCACCAGTGCCTCCACTCGGGCGACGACTACCGCGAGGGGCTGACCGAAAAGCTCGACCGCGTCGTGGCGACGTGGGGCGGGCGCGTCCCGAAGTTCCACCTCTCGTCCGCCCGCCCCGACGGGCCGCCCACCGCCCACGCCGACTACGTCCGGCCCGAAGACCTCGACGAATTCGTCGCCCTCATGGACACGGTCAGAGGCGACGGGGAGTACGACATCATGCTGGAGGCGAAGGCGAAGGAGCGCGCCACGCTCGCCCTCGCCGACTACCTCCGCGACGGCACGGTGCCCGCACCCCTCGGCCCGGCCGAAACCGTGGCCGAGGGGGTGGACGCCGGCTGAACTGACGCTGGGCTAGCGGACGACGAGCACTTTCGACGCCTGCCGCTGCCCGCCCGCTTCGAGCACGACGAGGTACACCCCCGTCGCCAGCCGCGAGCCGTCGAATGTGGCGCGGTGCGGGCCCGCTGCCACGTCGCCCTCGACGAGCACGGCGACCTGCCGCCCGAGCACGTCGAAGACGGAGAGCCGGACGGGGCCGGGGCGCTCGACCTCGAACGGCACCGTGGCCGTCGTCGCGAACGGGTTCGGGAACGCCGCGCCGAGCCGGAATGCGGTGGGCTGCGTCGGGCCGTCGTCCTCAGCGTCGACCGTGAGCCGGTCGTTGGAGTCGAACCGGATCACGGTCCCGGCGGGCGGCGTGGTGCCGTCGCCGGCGAGGTCGGCGAGGACGAGCCCTTCGAGTCCGCCAATCGGGGCAACAACGCGGACGAAGCCACTCGTGGCGCGGTAGCAGAAGTTGGTGTAGAAGTTCTGGCTGCGGCAATCTCTCCCGTCGGGGAGCATGTCGACCTGCTCGTCGCCGTCGGTCGCCGGATCATACGTCGCGCCCGGCCCGCCGAAGCCGTTCGCGGCGGCCTCGAAGAGGGCGTAGCCGTTCGGGCGGTCGGGCATCACGCCAATCACGCGCTGCGTGACCGGGATCGTGAGCGTATCGTCGCCTGCGATGACGTCTCGCTCAGCGGGGAACGTGTCGACCCACGCGGCGGCCGGCTCGGTGCCGGAGAGGGCGCGGAGGAGAGGGATCATGCGCACGTCATCCTCCGGTATGTCGACGACGGCGCTGCCGACGTTCCACAGCTCGAACGGCACGCTCGCGATGAGGTTGGAGCCGTCGGGGAGCGTAGAGGCGTAGACGCCGAGGCAGGCGCCGGGCGCAGCGCAGGCTTCCGTAAAGCGAATCTCGAAGTCGTCGCCGTCGAAAACAGCCCCATCGACGAGGAGGTCGGAGAGATCGTTGTCTGGGTTGGTGAGGACGTAATCGGCTGTTGAGTTCGGGTCACGCCAGACGGTGTTGCCGGAGTAGCCCTCGGTGCAGCCCGGGTCGTCCGCGTCGGGGCAGACGTTGGTGCCGGGGGAGGCCGTCTCGATGACGCCGACGCCACCGGCGAGGCCGTCGAAGGCGTAGCGGTAGAGTGTGAACGAACGGGCCTCCGAGTACGATGTCGATGCGAGGCCCGCCCCAACCGCCTTGACGCGCCAGTAGTAGGTTTCTACTTCGTTCGTCGGCCCGGTAAACGTGAGCGCCGGGTCGGTGGGATACGACACTTCGAGGTCGATGAAGTCGGGGTCGGTGGCGATCTCGACGCGGTAGCTCGTAGAACCGAGCACGGTCGACCAGGAGAGGTCCACAGGCTCGTCGATGACTACGGCACCGTCGGCTGGAGACTCGAGCGTGGGGGGGAAGCCGGCCGGCGGGGGCGGGGCGAAGCCGGGGGCGAAGAGGGAGCCGCTGTCGTAGCGGGGTTGCACAGCGTCGGAGGCGTCCCGCAACTCCGTCACCGAGTCGAGGTTGTTCGTGCCCTGCGCGAAGAGCAGCGCGAGGTCGAACACGCGGCTCTCGCCCGGAGCCAGCGTGAAGGCCTCCGACGCGAGGAGGTTGCGGCGGTCGCCGGGGGAAGTGTTTGACCCCGTGCCGTCGCGGTTCACCTCGCTCCAGAACTGCTCCGTGACGGGGTCGCCGGGGAACGCCCGCGTTGTGATGGGTCCCGAGGTCATGTACCCGTCGCCGCCCTCCGTCACGGGCGTGCCGTCCTTCCACAGCCCGCGCAGGTAATTGTAGACCTCGTCGCCGTCGTCGGGGTCCGAGGTCGGAGCACTTGGATTGTTGCTGAAGTACATCGCCACCTCGGCACCGGAGAGGAGGTCGTACCCGAAGGCGGGCGGCATCGTGCCGTAGCCGCCGTTGAGCCCGCCGAAGTCGGCGTTGTCGGCGTTGTAGACGATGGCCATCCCCCGCGTCGAGTCGCTCCCGACGTAGTCGTCGGCGGGGTCACCGAGGTCGGGGTCGGCGAAGAACCCGAACCGCGCCGCCTCGAAGGGCTGGCTGTTCCGGTTGACGAGTTCGTACCGGTAGAACGTGTGCTGGTCGAGGAGGGCCTCGGCCGAGGTGAACGCCGTGACGCGGACCTCCAGCCCGATGGGTTCTGTGAGCGAGTTCTCGTGCTCGTTGCCGACGTCGTTCATCACCCAGAACGCCGTCTGGTGGCCGTACACCTCGGGCCGGTCGCCCGCCGCGAGGTCGTAGTTGTCGGGGTTGCCGTCGCCGTCGACGACTGGCGCACCGAGATGGAAGGGCCAGTTTAGCATGTCGCTCGTTGCCTCGCCGGTCGCGTCATAGCGCTGGAGGTCGAAGGCGTCGACGACGTAGATCCGGTCGAACGCCGAGCAGTCGTCGTCGGGGAGCGTGGCGCCGGGCTCGAGGGGGCCGGGCCAGAACTCGAAGTCGGCATACGTCGCTCCGGCGACCCGGATCTCGCCGCCGATGAGCCCGCCGACCCAGATCCCCGCGGCGAACAGGGGCGAGCGATCCGGACGGTCCGAGATCTTCGGCGCGATGTAGCCGTCGCCGCTGACGGTGCTGTTGCCGAAGAAGAGGGAGCCCGTGTTGAAGAGGCGGGCGCGCACGTCGGCGATGGCGAGGTCGGCCTCCGCGCGGCCGGTCTGGCAATTGCCGGGCGTCTGCGCGAGGGCAGGAACGGCGCCACAGAGGGTGAGGACGAGGGCGATGAACAGGCGCATGAGCGAGGAGGTAAGGGTCGATAGCCGGATGATGCGTCGCCAGGATACGGTGTCCCAAAGATAGAAGCCACTCGATTAGGGATAGGCCGCGCCGCACCGTGTTGCAACGCGCGACCCTCGTCGGATCGAGTCCGACGAGGGCCGCTTGCAGGGATACCGAGACTCGCTGCACGGAAGCATTGACAGGGTCAACGCACGACGAGGACCTTCGACGCCTGCCGCTGCCCGTCCGCTTCGAGCACGACGAGGTACACCCCCGTCGCCAGCCGCGAGCCGTCAAACGTGGCACGGTGCGGGCCTGCCGCCACGTCGCCGTCGACGAGCACGGCGACCTGCCGCCCGAGCACGTCGAAGACGGAGAGCCGGATCGCGCCGGCGCGCTCGACCTCGAACGGCACCGTCGCCGTCGCGGCGAACGGGTTCGGGAACGCGGACCCGAGCCGGAACGCCTGCGGTGCCGTCGGGGCTTCGCCCTCGGCATCCACGAAGAGGATGTCGTTGGAGTCGAACCGGATCACCGTTCCGGCGGGCGGCGTGGTGCCGTCGCCGGCGAGGTCGGCGAGGACGAGCCCTTCGAGCCCGCCGATCGGGGCGACGAAGCGGTTGTTGCCACCGCGGTAGCAGAAGTCGGCGTAGAAGTCCTGGCTGCGGCAATCGCGGCCGTCGGCCGGATTGATGTCGACCTGCTCGTCGCCGTCGGTCGCGGGGTCGTAGGTCGCGCCCGGTCCGCCGAAGCCATTCGCGGCGGCCTCAAACAAGTCATAGCCGTTCGGCCGGTCGGGCATCACGCCGATCACGCGCTGCGTGACGGGGAGCGTGGGCGCGTCGTCACCGACGAGGACGACCTGGGAGCCGGGGAAGACGTCGGCCCACGCGGCCGTCGGCGCTGCGCCTTCGAGGGCGCGGAGCATCGGGATCATGCGCACGTCGTCCTCCGGCACGTCCTCAGCCAAACGGCCCACGTTCCACAGCTCGAAGGGCACGCTCGTGATGAGGTCGGAGCCGCCGGGGAGGGCCGAGGCGTAGACGCCGAGGCAGGCGCCGGGCGTGGCGCACGCTTCCGTGAAGCGGATCTCGTAGTCGTCCGGAACCGCGACGTCGAGGTAGCGGAAGAGGTCGCCGAAATCGTTCTCGGGCGTCGTGAGGACGTAGTCAGACGTCGAGTTCGGGTCGAGCCAGACGGTGTTGCCGGGGTAGCCCTCGGAGCAACCGGGATCGTCGCTATCCTCACAAACGTCGGCGCCGGGGTAGGCCGTCTCGATGATGCCCGTGCCGCGGCCGAAGTCATCGGACTCGTAGCGGTAGAACCGGAACGAGCGGCTGTCGGAGAACTCGCTCGTGGCGAGCCCGTCCGCCACGGCCTGCACGTGCCAGAAGTAGTCGATCACGGCGTTGGATACGCCTTCGAACGTGAGCGACAGATCGGCCGAGTAGAACACCTGGCGGTCGCTGAAGTCGGCGTTGGTCGCGACCTCGATGCGGTAGCTCTCGGCGCCGGGCACGGCCGACCATTCGAGGACCGCTTCGTCGTCGAAGAAGGCCCCGTCGGCGGGCGATACGAGTTCAGGCGTGGCGAGGCCGCCGGGCTCGGGCGGCGTGAAGCCGGGAGCGAAGAGGGTGCCCGCGTCGTAGCGGAACTGCACGGCGTCGGATGCATCGCGGAGTTCGCTGACGGAGTCGAGGTTGTTCGCGCCCTGCGCGAAGAGGAGCGCGAGGTCGAAGGTCCGGCTCTCACCCGGCGCAAGCGTGAAGGCCTCCGACACGAGGAGGTTGCGACGGTCGCCGGGGTCGTTCTCGTCGCCGGTGCCGCCGATGTTCACCTCGCTCCAGAACTGTTCGGTGACGGGGTCGCCGGGGAAGGCCCATGTCGTGACGGGCCCCGAGGTCATGTACCCGTCGCCGCCCTCCGTCACCGGCGTACCGTCACCCCAGAGCGCGCGGAGGTAGTTGTAGATCTGTTCCGCGTTGTTGGGGTCCGATGTCGGACCACCTGCAGTGTTCGTGAAATACATCGCCCCGGCAGCGCCGGAGAGGAGGTCGTACCCGAAGGCCGGCGGGTTCATCCCGTAGCCGCCGCCGAGTCCGCCGACGTCGTCGTTGTCGGCGTTGTAGACGAAGGCCATGCTCCGCGTCGAGTCGCTCCCGACGTAGTCGTCGGCGGGGTCGCCGAGGTCGGGGTCGGCGAAGAACCCGAACCGCGCGGCCTCGAAGGGCTGGCTGTTCCGGTTGATGACCTCGTAGCGGTAGAACGTGTGACGGTCGAGCACGGACTCGGCCGAGGCGAACGCGGTGACGCGGACCTCGAGCCCGATCGGCGCCGTCAGCGAGTTCGTGTGCGCGTTCCCCACGTCGTTCATCACCCAGAACGCCGTCTGGTGCCCGTAGATCTCGGGCCGGTCGCCGCCCTCCAAATTGTAGTTCCCCTCGACGCCGTCGCCGTCGACGACGGGTGCGCCGAGGTCGACGGGCCACGCGGCGAGGTCGTCGGAGGCCGTGCCGGTTTCGTCGTAGCGCTGGAGGTCGAAGGCGTCGACGACGTAGATGCGGTCGAACGCCGAGCAGTCGTCGTCGGGGAGCGTGGCGCCGGGCTCGAGGGGGCCGGGCCAGAACTCGAAGTCGTTGTACGTCGCCGCCGCTACGCGGAGACTATCGTCGATGCGCCCGCCGACCCAGATGCCTGCGGCGAACATGGGGGCGCGGCCGGAGCCCTTCGGCGCGATGTAGCCGTCGCCGCTGACGGTGGTGTTGCCGAAGAAGAGGCTGCCGGTGTTGAAGAGACGGGCCTGCACATCGGCGAGGTTGAGGTCGGCCTCGGCCGTGCCGGTCTGGCAAGTACCGGGCGTCTGCGCGAGGGCAGCGGGCACGGCCAGGAGGCCCCAGAGAAAGAGGAAGAGCGTAGCGAGTCGCATGATGAGTGGGGGTTGGTGAGCAGGGATTAGAGCTTAGCGAGTGAGGAGTTAGGAGGCAAGGCGAATGGTCGTGCCCTTCTGCGCTGGAGCCAGAGCCTCGGGCACGCTCCCCCGGCTCCGAGCGCATCCGAAGCCCCGTGCCGCTAACGCACGACGAGGACCTTCGTCGCCTGCCGCTGCCCGTCGGCGTCGAGCACGACGAGGTACACCCCCGTCGCGAGGCGCGACCCGTCGAGCGTCGCCCGGTGCGGGCCGGCCGCCACGTCGCCGTCGACGAGCATCGCTACCCGCCGCCCGAGCACGTCGAAGACGGAGAGCCGGACCGGGCCGGGGCGCTCGACCTCGAACGGCACCGTCGCCGTCACCGAGAACGGGTTCGGGAACGCCGCGCCGAGCCGGAACGCCTGCGGTGCCGCCGGGCCGTCCTCCTCCGCATTCACAGGGGCGCGGTCGTTCGAGTCGAGGCGGATCGTGGTGCCGGCGGGCGGGGTCGTGCCGTCGCCGGCGAGGTCGGCGAGGACGAGCCCTTCGAGCCCACCAATCGGGACGACGATGCGGTTGCTCCCGCCGCGGTAGCAGAAGTCGGCGTAGAAGCGCTGGCTCCGGCAGTCGGCGCCGTCGGCGGGGTTCGGGTCGACCTGCTCGTCGCCGTCCTCGGCCGGGACGTACGTCGAGCCGGGTCCGCCGAATCCGAGCGCGGCAGCTTCGAAGAGGGCGTAGCCGTTCGGCCGGTCCGGCATCACGCCGAGCACGCGATTTGTCACGGGGAGCGTGAGCGTGTCGCCGCCGGCGATGACGGCCTGCTCGATGGGGAACGTGTCGGCCCACGCTGCCGTCGCTGCTGCGCCTTCGAGCGCACGGAGGAGCGGGATCATCCGCACGTCGTCCTCGGGCACGTCGTCGGCGGCGCTGCCCACGTTCCACAGCTCGAAGGGCACGCTCGCGATGAGATCCGAGTTGCTGCCTGCCCCTCCAGGCAGCACCGAGGCGTAGACGCCGAGGCAGGCGCCGGGCGTGGCACAGGCCTCGGTGAAGCGGATCTCGAAATCCTCTCCGTCGAAGATGTCGCGGTTGCGGAGCAGGTCGCGGAACTCATTGTCCGGGTTGGTGAGGACGTAGTCGCCGGTGCTGTTCGGGCTCAGCCAGACGGTGTTGCCGGGGTAGCCGGCGGCGCAGCCGGGGTCGTCGGCGTCAGGGCACACGTCGGCACCGGGGTAGGCCGTCTCGATGATGCCGATGCCACCGGCGAGGCCGTCGAAGACGTAGCGGTAGAACGTGAACGAGCGCGTCTCGGAATCGACGCTCGACGCGAGCCCGTCGCCGAGCGCCTGCACGCGCCAGCGGTACGGGCTCACCTCGTTCGTCACCCCCTCGAAGGTCAGCGTCGGCTCGATGGGGTAGAACGTCTCGGTGTCGGCGAAGTCGGGGCCGGTGGCGACCTCGACGCGGTAGCTCTCGGCGCCGGGCACGGCCGTCCACGTGAGCACGGCCGGCTCGTCGACGAAGACCGCGCCGTCGTCGGGCGTGAGGAGCGCGGGCGCGGAGAGGGCGCCGGGCGGCGGCGGGGCGAAGCCGGGGGCGAAGAGGGTGCCTGCGTCGTAGCGAGCTTGCACGGCGTCCGAGGCGGCACGCAACGCGACGATCGAGCCGAGGTTATCCGCGCCCTGCGCGAAGAGGATCGCGAGGTCGAACACGCGGCGCTCGCCCGGTGCGAGCGTGAAAGCGGGCGAGGCGATGGTATGGCGCCGATCACCGGGAGGGTTGGGGTCACCAGCTGGATCTGGGTTCACCTCACTCCAGAACTGCTCCGTGACGGGGTCGCCGGGGTAGGTCCACGGGAGGACGGGCCCCTCGGTCTCATAGCCGTCGCCGCCCTCCGTCACCGGCGTACCGTCTAGCCACAGGCCGCGGAGGTAGTTGTAGATCTGGGGGCCATTGTTCGGGTCCGAATTCGGAGCGCCTGCCGTGCTTGCGAAGTACATCGAGACGGCGGCTCCAGTGAGGAAGTCGTAGCCGAGGGCGGGCGGCGTATCCCCGTAGCCATTGTTGAGCCCGCCGCGGTCGTCGTTGTCGGCGTTGTAGACGAACGCCATTCCCCGAGTCGAATCCATCCCCACGTAGTCGTCGGCGGGATCGCCGAGGTCGGGGTCGGTGAAGAACCCGAACCGCGCGGCCTCGAAGGGCTGGCTGTTCCGGTTGACGAGTTCGTACCGATAGAACGTGTGCTGGTCGAGGAGCGCTTCGGCTGAGGTGAACGCCGTCGCTCGTACCTCCAACCCGATCGGCTCCGTCAGCGAGTTGTCGTGCTCGTTGCCGACGTCGTTCATCACCCAGAACGCCGTCTGGTGCCCGTACACCGCCGGGCGGTCGCCCGCCGCGAGGTCGTAGTTGTTCGGGTTGCCGTCGCCGTCGATCACCGGTGCGCCGAGGTCGGCGGGCCAGCCGGCGAGGTCGTCGGAGGCGACGCCGGTGTCGTCGTAGCGCTGGAGGTCGAAGGCGTCGACGACCCAGAAGCGGTCGAAGGCGGAGCAGTCGTCGGGATTGGGGAGCGAGCCGTCTTCGTTCAGCGGCCCCGGCCAGAACTCGAAGTCGGCGTACGTCGCTCCGGCGACCCGGATCTCGCCACCGATGAGGCCGCCGATCCAGAGCCCGCCGGCGAATAGGGGCGAGAGGCCGGAGCCCTTCGGCGCGATGTAGCCGTCGCCCGCAACCGTCGTGTTGCCGAAGAAGAGGCTGCCGGTGTTGAAGAGGCGGGCCCGCACATCGGCGATGGCGAGGTCGGCTTCGGCGCGGCCGGGCTGGCAGTCGCCGGGCGTCTGCGCGAGGGCAGCGGGCGCTGCCGTGAGGCCCGACAAGAGCAGGAAGAGCGTAGCGAGGCGCATGGTGCGAGGGGATAGATGCGAAGGGGAGAACAGCGCGAGGCGCGAGGCGATTCGACGGTCGTCGAGTACCGTGTTCACGTGGCTCTGGGCTAGCGGACGACGAGCACTTTCGACGCCTGCCGCTGCCCGCCCGCTTCGAGCACGACGAGGTACACCCCCGTCGCCAATCTCGACCCGTCGAGCGTCGCCCGGTGCGGGCCCGCTGCCACGTCGCCCTCGACGAGCACGGCGACCTGCCGCCCGAGCACGTCGAAGACGGAGAGCCGGACGGGGCCGGGGTGCTCGACCTCGAACGGCACCGTCGCCGTCACCGCGAACGGATTGGGGAAGGCCGCGCCGAGCCGGAACGCCTGCGGGCTCGCGGGCGCGTCGTCCTCGGCGTCGACCGTGAGCCGGTCGTTGGAGACGAAGCGGATCGTGGTGCCGGCCGGCGGCGTGGTCCCGTCGTCGGCGAGATCGGCGAGGACGATCCCTTCGAGCCCGCCAATCGGCGCGACGATGCGGTTGCTGTTCCCCCGGTAGCAGAAGTCGGCGTAGAAGCGCTGGCTCCGGCAGTCGGCGCCGTCAGCGGGGTTCGGGTCGATCTGCTCGTCGCCGTCTTCGGCCGGGACGTACGTCGCACCGGCGCCGCCGAAGCCATTCGCGGCGGCCTCGAAGAGGGCGTAGCCGTTCGGCCGATCCGGCATCACGCCGAGCACGCGGTTCGTCACGGAGAGCGCGAGCGTGTCGTCTCCCGCGATCACGTCTTGCTCGGCGGGGAAGGTGTCGGCCCATTCCGCGACAGGCTCGGCGCCGGTGAGCGCGCGGAGGAGCGGAATCATCCGCACGTCGTCGGCCGCGTCGTCGCTCGCCCCGAGCCCACCGCGAACGTTCCACAGCTCGAAGGGCACACTGGCGATCAGGTTGTTGCCGCCCGGAATCCGTGAGGCGTAGACGCCGAGGCAGGTGCCGGGCGTAGCGCAGGCTTCGGTGAAGCGGATCTCGAAGTCGTCGCCATCGACCGTGAGGATGTCCCGGAGGAGGTCATTGGGGCGATTCGCGGGGTTCGTGAGGATGTAATCGCCAGTCGAGTTCGGGTCGCGCCAGACGGCGTTGCCGGGGTAGCCCGCGGCGCAGGCGGGGTCGCTGCCGTCGGCGCAGACCGTGACCCCGGGATAGGCCGTCTCGATGAGGCCGAGGCCGTCGCCGAAGAAGTCGCCCACGTAGCGGTAGAACGTGAACGAGCGGACGTCGGAGAACGCGCTCGACGCGAGGCCGTCGGCGAACGCCTGCACGCGCCAGCGGTAGGCGAAGACCTCGTTGGCCCGGTCGTCGGCGAAGGTGAACGCGGGCTCGAGGGTGTAGAACGCGCGGCGGTCACTGAAGTCGGGCTCGGTGGCGATCTCGATGCGGTAGCTCTCGGCGCCGGGCACCTCGGTCCACGTGAGCGTCGCGGACTCGTCGATGAAGACGGACCCGTCGGCGGGGGTGAGGAGGGCGGGCGCGGCGAGGGCGCCGGGCGGCGGCGGGGCGAAGCCGGGGGCGAAGAGGGTGCCGCTGTCGTGGCGGAACTGCACGGCGTCGGAGGCCTCGCGGAGTTCGGCGACGGAGTCGAGGTTGTCCGCGCCCTGTGCGAAGAGGATCGCGAGGTCGAACGTGCGGCGCTCGCCGGGGGCGAGCGTGAAGGCCTCCGAGGCGATGACGTTGCGGCGGTCGCCGGGAGCCGTGTCCGCCCCGGTGCCGTCGATGTTCACCTCGCTCCAGAACTGCTCGGTCTCGGGCGCGCCCGGGAACGCCCACGTGAGGACGGGGCCGCCGGTCATATACCCGTCGCCGCCCTCCGTCAACGGCGTGCCGAACCGCCACCTCGCTCGGAGGACGTTGTAGATCTCAGGCCCGTTGTTGGGGTCTGCGATCTCTGTCCCGGCGACACCCGAGAAATACATCGAGGCCCCGGCGCCGGTGAGGAAGTCGTAGCCGGCCGCCGCGGGCCGGTCGCCGTAGCCACCGTTGAGCCCGCCGTTGTCGTCGTTGTCGGCGTTGTAGACGAACGCCATCCCCCGCATCGAGTCGCTCCCGACGTAGTCGTCGGCAGGATCGCCGAGGTCGGGGTCCACAAAGAGGCCGAACCGGGCGGCCTCGAACGGCTGGCTGTTCCGGTTGACGAGTTCGTAGCGGTAGAACGTGTGCTGGTCGAGCACGGACTCGGCCGAGACGAACGCCGTCGCTCGCACCTCCAGCCCGATGGGTTCCGTGAGCGAGTTGTCGTGCGCGTTCCCCACGTCGTTCATCACCCAGAACGCCGTCTGATGGCCGTACACCGCCGGGCGGTCGCCTGCCGCGAGGTCGTAGTTCCCCTCGACTCCGTCGCCGTCGATCACCGGTGCGCCGAGGTCGGCGGGCCAGCCGGCGAGGTCGTCGGAGGCGACACCGGTGTCGTCGTAGCGCTGCACGTCGAAGGCGTCGACGACCCAGAAGCGGTCGAAGACGGAGCAGTCGTCGGGATTGGGGAGCGAGCCGTCTTCGTCGAGGGGGCCGGGCCAGAACTCGAAGTCGGCGTACGTCGCCGCCGCCACGCGGAGGTCGCCGCCGATGAGCCCGCCGACCCAGATCCCGGCGGGGAAAATCGGCGAGAGGCCGGCGCCCTTCGGGGCGATGTAGCCGTCGCCGCTGACGGTGCTGTTACCGAAGAAGAGGCTGCCGGTGTTGAAGAGGCGGGCCTGCACATCGGCGAGGTTGAGGTCGGTCTCGGCCGTGCCGAGCTGGCAATCGCCGGGCGTCTGGGCGGAGGCGGGGACGGTGCCGAGCAGGAGGACGAGCGCGACGAGGCGAGCGGTAGCGAGGCGCATGGGACCGGAGGTGGATGAGCAGGAGCTACAGCCTAGCGCCTAGCTAGTTAGGAATCAATCCCATCCTCCGTGCCCTCCGCGTACCTCCAGCCGGAGCCCGCGCGGCACCGTCAGGCGGCGAGCAGCGGGGCGGCGTCCGGCGCAAAGCGGGACCCCGTCGCGTCCTGCGTCCCCGGCAGCGGGCCGTCCGGGTCGATGATCTCTTCCATGTCGTTGGGCTCGTGGCAGCCGCGGACGGAGATGATCGCGCCGACGATGAAGATGACGACGAGGGTCGCGATGATAAAAATCGTGGTGGATTTGCGGTTGGTCTCTTGCTGGGAGTCGGCCATGAGAGGAGAGAGGCGAAGAGGAAGTGAACGAATAGTCAGCGCGGGGCCGCTCGGGGTACGGGATCGGGGGCACGCCGCGTTCCCACAGAAACCGGGCGGCACCCGTCGCGTTCCTGCCGCCCTCTCCATCGCCCCGCTATGCTCCGCGCCCTGCCGCTCGCCCTGCTCCTCCTCTCGCTCACGCCGACGGCCGCGGCGCAAACGGCTTCCGTCAGCGGCACCGTCCGCGACGCTGAGACGGGCGAGACGCTGATCCAGGCGACGGTCGTCGCCGAGGGCACCGGGCTCGGCGTGGCGACGAACCGCGAGGGGTTCTACGGGCTCACCGGGCTCGGCGCGGGCGAGGTCGCGCTCGTGGTGTCGTACGTCGGCTACGAGCCGTTCCGCACGACGCTGAACCTCGGGCCGGACGAGCGGCGGCGGCTCGACGTGGCGCTGCGCCCGTCGGCCGTCGAGGGTGGCGAGGTCGTCGTCGAGAGCGAGGCGCCGCTCGAAGAGGAGAAGGCCGTCGGCGTGCAGAACGTGCCGATCCGGCTGATCCAGCAGATCCCGTCGGCGATCGAGAACGACCTCTTCCGCGCGCTCCAACTCCTCCCCGGCGTCAAGGCCGCGAGCGACTTCTCGTCCCGCCTCTACATCCGCGGCGGCTCGCCCGACCAGACCCTCATCCTCCTCGACCAGACGACGGTCTACAACCCGACCCACTTCTTCGGCTTCTTCTCGACGTTCAACACCGACGCCATCAAGGACGTCCGCGTGTTCAAAGGCGGCTACCCGGCGGAGTACGGCGGCCGGCTCGGCTCGGTGATCGACGTGAGCAACCGCGACGGCAACCGGAACGCGCTCGACGGCAAGCTCAGCGTCGGCCTCCTCGCCTCGCGCGTCAACGCCGAGGGGCCGTACCGCCTGCCGAAGGCGCTCGGCGGGGCCGAGGGCTCGTGGTTCCTCGCCCTCCGCCGCTCCACGCTCGAACCCCTCCTCGCCGCCCTCCGCGACTCCGAGGAGTTCATCCCCGACGGGTTCTACTTCCTCGACTTCAACGGCAAGGTGAACCTCGACCTCTCGCCCAACGACCGGCTCTCGGTCTCGGGCTACGCCGGCGTCGACGACGTGGACTTCCCCTTCGCCGAGAACGCCCGCTTCAACCTCCGCTACGGCAACCAGACCGGCAGCGTCCGCTACACCCGCATCTTCTCCGACCGCGTGTTCTCGACGCTCCGGTTCACTGGCTCGCGCTACTTCAGCTTCCCGAAGGCGGAGGTCGCCGGGACGGAGTTCGAGCAGCGCAACACGATCGACGACGTCTCGGCGAAGGCGGACGTGGAGTGGCTCGCGAGCCCGCAGTTCGAGGTCAAGGCCGGGGCGTGGGGCGGCGACCTCTCGCTCCGGCTCAACAACTTCTTCGACGGGCGAGAGACGCTCGACTCCCGCATCGAGAGCCGCTATTTCTCGGGCTACGGGCAGGCGACGTTCCGCCCGACGCCGGCGTGGATCCTCACCGGCGGCCTCCGCGCGGCGTACTTCTCCTCGGGCGACTACCTCCGGCTGGAGCCGCGCCTCTCCGTCGAGCGGAAGTTCGGCGAGCGCGTCCTCGCGCAGGCCGCCTACGGCCGCTACTACCAGTTCCTCACCCTCGTCTCGAACGAGGCGTTCTCCGCCTTCGACGTGTGGGTGACGGCCGCCGAAGCCGTGCCGCCGTCGTACGGCGACCAGTTCGTGCTCGGGCTCAAGACGCGCCCGCTCGACAACTTCGGCGCCGACGTCGAGGTCTACTACCGGACCCTCCGCGACCTCTTCGAGATCGACCCGAACCTGCCCGACGTGGCGGGGCTTGAATACGCTGACATCTTCCGCTTCGGCGAGGGCTACGCGACGGGCATCGAGATGCAGCTGGAGCGGCCGAAGGGGCGCCTCAACGGGTTCATCGGCTACACGCTCGCGCTCACGCAACGGAAGTTCATCGGCGCCGACGGCGACCCGGTCAACCCCGACGCCAACGGCGAGCCGCAGTACTACTCGCCGAAGTACGACCGTCGCCACGACCTCTCGCTCGTGGCGAACCTCGAGCTCGGCCGGGGGTGGACGCTGACGGGCACGTTCGTCTACGCCACCGGGCAGGCCTACACCCGCGCGAACGGCCGCTACGACGTGGACCTCCCCGTCGGCAGCATCGAGGGCGGCGCCATCGAGACCTCGGGGCTCAACCGCGCCCGCCTCCCGGCGTACCACCGCGCCGACCTCGGCTTCACACGCGAGGGCTCGTTCTTCGGACTCGGCGACTACGAGCTCCGGCTCCAGACGATCAACCTCTATTCGCGCCGCAACGTGTGGTTCATCCTCACCGACCTCGACGAGGAGTTCGCGGCGCAGGACCCGGTGCGGATGCTGCCGCTCCTCCCGAACGTCTCCCTCACCGTCGATTTTTAGCGCCCTACCTCAAAAATCTGAGTGTCATTGCGAGCGGAGCGAAGCAACCCCTCAGGGCTCGGCGCAGCCAATCTCCAAAGGGATAAGGAAGCCTCAGGAGGTTGCCGCGTCGCTTCGCTCCTCGCAATGACAGCCCTTTTTAAATCCGCCATGCGCCGCTCCCTGCTTGCCCTGCTCTTCGCCCTCGTCCCCCTCGCCGGCTGTGATCTGAACGAGGACGACTTCGAGCCCCGCGTCGTCGTCGAGGCGTTCCTCGTGGCCGACGAGTTCTTGCCGACGATCCGGCTCTCGGAGACGGCCCCCATCGACGCGCGCTACACGTTCGAGGCGTACGCGCTGACGGGGGCGGAGGTGGAGGTGGCCCTGCTCGACGGGAGCGGCGAGGTGGAGCAAACGTTTGGGTTCTACGAGAACGTGGGCGTCCCCGGCAACGAGGGCAGCTTCCCCGGCAACTACGTTCCGACCGACGGCCACCGCGTCCTCCCGAACCGGCGCTACCGCCTCACCGCCCGCGTACCCGACCGCACCGACCTCGTCCCGTCCAGCGAACTCGTCCGCGCCGAAACCCTCGTGCCGGACACGTTCCGCGTCGTCCGCTTTCCGCCCGACACGATCCGTTACAACATCCTCGCGCCCTCGCCCGCGCTCGACGTCACGCCGAGCGTCGGCGAGGGGCAGGCCGTCTACATCTTCAGCATCGAAGCCCTCGACCCCGACAACTACGAGTTGACGCCGACGATCGCCTCGCTCCTCGAAAACGCCGACGACGTGGACGAGAGCGACTTCGTCACGACCTCGTCGCCCCTCCTCAACGAGGGGAACTACGAGCGGAACCCGGACGGCACGCTCCGCCTCCGCGTCCCGTGGTTCGCGATCGCTTACTACGGCCCCAACCGCCTCAGCGCGAGCGCCCTCGACGACGCGCTCTACGATTTCATCCGCTCCCGCGACGCGCAGTTCAACCCGACCACGCTCTCGCCGGGCGAGATCCAGCGCGTGCTCTCGAACGTGGAGAACGGCACCGGCGTCTTCGGCAGCCTCGCCACCGTCCGCACCGAGGCGTTCATCGCCGAGTAGGGCGCACGCGCAAACGGAGCACAGAAGAGGGCGACCGGCACGCGGCCGGTCGCCCTTCGTAGTGGCAGTCGTGGGGCCGCTGCGGCTAGAACCCGTCGGGGTTGAGGACGAGGTTGATGAGGTGGATCACGCCGTTGCTCGACTCGACGTCGTACACGATGAAGTCGGCGTTGCCGATGCGCTTCGCCGTGAGGTCGTTCTCGTCGCGGCCGATGGGGAACTCCTCGCCGCTGAGCATGACGACCATCATGCCCTCGTTGAGCGAGCCGTACATCGTCGCATCGTCGGCGACGTGGGACTTCAGCAGCATCTGGAGATTCGCCTTCTCATCCTCCGACATCGTCATGCTGAACTCGTCCATGTCGGCGCGGTCGAACGCCGCGTTGATGGGAGCGAAGACGGTGAACGAGCCGGGGCCGTTGAGCGTCTCGGCGAGCCCCGCAGCCTGCACGGCTTCGACGAGGTTGGAGAGGTTCGGGATCGCCAGCGCGTTCTCGACGATCGTGTTCGAGGGCGACGTGGTGGCGCCGAGGAGCTCCATCGCTTCTTCGGTGCCGGCCTCGACGGGCACAGGGATGACGGCGCCGTCGGCCATGGTCATGTCGCCGTCGTTCATCATCTCGCCGCTGCGGGCGCAGCCGGTGAGCACGAGCGGGAGGGCGATGGCGAGGAGCAGGAGGGGATAGGCAATGCGTTTCATGGAAGTGGAGGTGATGAGAAGAGAGGGGAGAAGAGAGCTAGGTATACGTGCGTAACCGGATACGGTTCAACGTCCAACGACTACACGCCGCCCGCCCCGGCACCAACTAAAGGAGGGGGCGACACGTCGTGCCGCCCCCTCGTCCCTACGTGGTTCCGTCGATCAGTACGAGCTCGACGCATCCTGCATCTCGGCCGGCGGCAGCAGCACGCTGTCGATCACGTGCGCAACGCCGTTCGAGGCGGCTACGTTCGGCGTGACGACGGTCGCGCCGCCCACCATCACGGTGCCGTCTTTGATGGTCACGCGGAGCGGCTTGCCGTTGAGCGTCTCCAGCACCTGCCCGTCGCTGAGATCGGCGGCCATGAGCTTGCCGGGGACCACGTGGTAGGTCAGGATGCCTTTGAGCTGCTCGATGTTTTCGTCTTCGAGGAGCCCGGCGACGGTGCCTTCGGGGAGCGCGCCGAACGCGTCATCGGTGGGGGCGAAGACGGTGAACGGGCCTTCGCCGCTGAGAGCGTCGACAAGGCCGGCTTCCTTGACGGCCGTTTCGAGTGTGCTCAGCGCGTCGGTGCTGACGACGACTTCGACGAGCGAGGGTTGCGTGTCCGCCGCGCCGTACTGCGCGAGGACGACGGGGGATGAGAAGAGGAGCGCCGCGAGAGCGACGAGGGCGGAGAAGCGAGTGAGGGTAGACATGGCAGAGGAGGGTTGAGAGGAGGATGAACGTTTTGAACGTTTTGCTCCTCTGGTACCACACACCACGCCCTAAGTTCTGTCTATTCGTAAGTCCCCGAGCCTGGGGCATGGCAAGCGGCCTCTCCCCCCTCGGGAGCCCGATCGCTCAGTACAGGATCTCTCGTTTCAAGTCCTCTTCACACACACCGACCGGCTCGCGTTCGCTGTCCAGCCCGCGCTGCCGTAGCCGCCAGCACTCGCCATAGACCGAGCAGTAGCACAGTTCGAAGGCAAGGCGAGGGGCCTCGGTGAGGTAAGCATCACGGACGCGGGCGGCACGCTCGCCCCCGGCGGCCGAGAGCGTGTTGAGCGACGACTGAGCCGGGAGGACGCGGCCGTTCGTGAGGTCCTGCGCCCACGAACTGTCGGCCACGCCAAGCGCTCCGAACATGTCCTCCCAGGAATAGACGAGCGCCCCGTCCACCTCCACGCGCATCGAGCGGATGAGCGCTGGCCCGATGCCTTAATTGTACGTCTTAATGTGGAAGCCACCGCCACTGAAGCCTGGTCCGATCTCGACGTAGGGCCACGCCGCCGCGCGCTGCTGCTCGCGCATGACCCGCGCCTCGTAGAGCAGGACGACGAGCGTGCAGAGGCTGATGAAGATGGCGGCTCCGGACACGATGAGGTCGGTATTGATACGGCGGGGCGAGTCGGGCACGGGCGTGTGGGCGGGAGCTGGGAAAGCTACCGAAAGGGATATTTTTCGGACCACGGACCACGGACCACGGACCACGGACCACGGACCACGGACCACGGACCACGGACCACGGACCACGGACCACGGACCACGGACCACGGACCACGGACCACGGGCTAAAATGGCACGTCGTCCTCGACCTCTTCCGGCGCCCGCTCCGTCCGCTGGAGCGTAATCCCGCTCGGGTCAAAGCCGAAGAGGTCTTCGGGCGAGAACACGAGGCGGAAGTCATGATCCCCCGCGAAGAAGGGGGCGAACTTGGCGGCGAACTCGTCGAGCCGCTTGAGATAGTAGGCCGTGTTCTCGTCGGGCGCGGCGGGGGCCCACGCGTCGGCGAGGCGGGCGTTTTCGAACGCCGTGATATTCGCACTCGTGCCAGTGAGGTAGTAGCTGATCCGGTCGCCTTTGACGATGGGCTGGCCCGTCGCCTCCATCCGCTGGATCGCGAGCTCGTACGAGGCCGCCCGCGTCCGCTTGCCCGCCTCGACGTCGGCGCGGTACTGCTCGACGGAGTCCTTGATCGTCTCCGTCCGCTGGAACGACTCGACGCCCTCCCAATCGTGGGCAATGACGGCATCGCGATAGCGGAGGTAGAGGTCGTGCAGGCCTTGGATGTCTTCTTCGAGCAGGAGCGGGACGGCCTGCCGGAGGAACCGCCGCCCGAACCGCTCCGACGAGCGGGAGACGAGCGACGAGCCCTTGAACTTCAGCGTGCCGTCGTAGCCGAGGAGCGCGTAGTTCTTCTTCTTGTACGAGAGCATCTTCTGGAACCGCCCGTCGAAGCCGACGCGGATGCCGTCGGGGAGCGCGTCGCTGAGGGCGGCGACGAACGCCCGCTCGGCCGCGTCGCCGCGCACGTCGTCGGGCGGGACGAAGAGTACCCCGTCGGTGTCGACCTCGACGACGGTGCCGCCGCGCTCGCGGATCGTGCGGATGATCCGGCGGAGGAGGTCCTGCCCGACGCTCGCCACGCGATCGGCCTCGGCGAAGTCGTTGAAGAGGGCCATCCCAAAGCCCATGTTTCCGTAAAAGCTATTGATGATGTTCTTGTAGGCGGTCTGCCGGGCGTCGAGCTCGCCGCGCTGCTCGTCGGAGGCGGCGGTGCGCATGAGCGCCTTCGTGGCGAAGCGGAGCTCGGTGAGGGTGCGGAGCAGGCCGGGGAAGAGCCCGAGCGTGTCGCCCTTCGGCTGCACGCCGTAGTTCAGCATGATCGACGGGTAGAGGCTCTCGACGTCGGCGTAGACCACGGGGCCGACGACGCCGGTGACGAACACGTCGGTGTAGCCGCCGACAACCTGGCTGCCCCACTCGGATTTGGGAAGCGCCTGCCGCCGCCGGAGGTACTCGCGCACGAAGAGGGCCTCGATCTTCGACGCCGGGCCGGTGCGAGCGCACTGGTCGTAGGGCATCGGTACCATCTGGGTGAGGTAGAACGTGCTCCCCGAGAGGTGCCGGCTCAGCCGCTCCGTCTCGATCACGTCGTCGAGCGCATACGCGAGGAGGCGCTCGGGGTCCTCGTCCCACACGCGCGGGATGTCGCCGCCGTCGACGTAGGTCCGTCCCTCGGGTGCGAAGCCGAAATACTTCGCCGCCGCTTTCAGCCCGTACGCCGGGAGGTCGCGCTTGAACACGTCGTAGCTCATCACCTGGAAATACGTGTCGATCACGTGCCGCCCGGCGATGTCGAGCGCGGGGAAATCCACTGTCCGCTCGGCGAAGCGCATGGACGACGGGAAGCTGCGCGGCACCGACCCGTCGCGGCCGATGGCGAACGGCACGCCCCAGCGTGCGCACCGCGTCATCAAATACGGGAAGTCGAAGGCGTATGCGTTGTGGCCCTCGATCACGTCGGGGTCTTTCTCGCGGATGAGGCGGACGACCTCTTGCAGGATCGTCTTCTCGGGGAGGCTGCGTGCGTCGAGCAGGCGCGTCCAGCCCCGATTGTCGGAGAGCGAGACGATGATGACGGCGTCGCCCGGCCGCTCGGCGTCGGGGAAGCCGCCGGCGCTGGCGTACGTCTCGATGTCGATCTGCATCCGGTAGAGGTCCTCGAAGGGCATCCCTTTGAAGAGCGTCCGGCCCGTCTGCATGAGGTACTGCTGCTCGGGCGAGCCGGCGAAATAGACCTCCTCGGGCCGCTTCGCGTTCGTGTCCGTCACGCGCTCGATGTGGCGCAGGGCGTCCCAGTACGCCGAGCGGTTTGGGAAGACGACGAGCCAGCGGAAATATCCCTCACCGGCCAGCTCCTGAAACTGGAAGCGGTCGCGCGGGAAGTCGCGCAGTAGCTCAGCGTCGGAGAGGAAGAAGAAGGGATAGAACGGGACGTCCTCGTGCTCGACCGTGTCCGGCCCCGTGCGGCGATAGACCCGCATCTGCTCCGCGCCGTCGCCCGCCGCGACGAGGTGGAGCCCGACGATCCGCTCCGTCCGGTCGCGCCCGTAGAGGGCGACGTCGTAGGCATCGGGTTCGGGCACGTCAGGCATCAGGCGTGGAGCGGGTTGGGGAGAACATAACGCGCAGGGCCTGTCAACGCTCCGTCGCGGGCGCAGCGTCGAAGATCGGGCGAAGCCCGAGCGAGGTGCGGATGAATTGACGCGGTGCGGCGAACCCTTCCGTCCGGCGGGGATAACCCTCGCTTCCCCCACGGACCAACAGCTAGCCCGCATGCACTGGTACGAGAAGCTGAATCAGTATTTCCCCGTCGAAGAGATGAAGTCGCAGCGCCACATGGAGACGTTGCTGCGCGAGAAGCCCGAGGTCTATCACAAAGACGAAGGTCCGCACCACGTCCTGATGTACGTCGAGGCTGACGACTTCGTCTTCATCGACTACGTGTTCGTCGCGGCCGAGGCGCGCGGGCAGGGGATCGGCCGCAAACTGATCGACACGCTCAAGGCGAAGGGGAAGCCGATCCTGCTCGAAGTGGAGCCGCTCGATTACGAGAACTCGGACACCGAGAAGCGGCAGCGGTTCTACACCCGCGAGGGGTTCCGCCACGCCACGCGCGTCGGCTACCGCCGCCGCTCCCTCGCCACCGACCGCGTCAACGAGCTCGAGATCCTCTTCTGGACGCCCGGCACGCACGGCGAGGACGACGTGTTCGACGCCATGCGCCGGACCTACGAGGGCATCCACACCTTCCGCGACGTCGAGTTCTACGGCAAGCCCTACCAACCCGTCCATGAGGTGCTGACACTGGACGAGGCGTAGGATACTGGGTAGTTCACGCCGGGTGGATCGTCGCGCGTCCCGCGCTCTGTCATCCTGAGCTTGCCGAAGGATCTGTTCGGGCACGGATCTAACAGGCTGGCAAGGTTTCGCCCGGAGAGATCCTTCGACTTCACTCCGTTCCGCTCAGGATGACGGGCATGAGGTACAGCTTGGGCTTAGAACGCCTAACAAAACCCAACAACGCTGTCATTGCGAGGAGCGCAGGGACTCGTCCCGTAGCGACGCGGCAATCTCCCTCGGTCTGCTAGAATCGGGAGATTGCCGCGCTCCTTTCAGTCGCTCGCAATGACGGCATGGGGTTTTGTTAGGGCCTCTTAATCCATCAGGCCCTTATGGGGCCGCTGTCGGCTCGGCGAGCGGCCGGGCGACGGTGGTGTGGAAAACGGGCTGCCGCCGCTCCATCACGGTGATGAGTTTGCCCTCGTCCTCCAGTTCGATCATCGTCTCGCCGAGGAGGGCGAGGAGCCGCGATCGGTACAGCTCTTCCATCCGGGCGTAGAACGCGGTGAGCTCTGCCGCGAACTCCTCTTTGAGGAACGGGAACGCCGGCTCCCACAACTCATCGGCGGGGTCGCCCGCGTAGCGGTAGGCTCGGAATTGGAGGTCGAACGTGGTGCCGAACTCGTGGCTCGACGTGCCCTGCGCGGCGTTCACGTTCACCCCGCGCAGCCGCTCCTGATCTTCTTGCGTGCGGAGGACCGACGTAACGAAGAACTTGTAGGGTGGCAGCCCAAAGCTCGCGAGCTTCTGCTGGAACCGCACGCCGATGGAGTCGAGCGCGGCGGCGGCGTCGGGCGTCGCGTAGGGGACGGAGTGCGTGAGGTCGTCGACCCAGTAGTACGGGTTCTCCGTGTTCACATTCACGAGCCCGGCTTCGTCGGCCTGGTCGAGCACGTCGTCGCGCTCGGCGACGGGGGTGATGCCGAGGCGCTGCGCGGCTTCGACGTGGACGGCGTTGGTAGAGCGGCGGAGCTGGGCGCGCTGCCGGTCCGTCAGCAGGCCGATCTTGAGGTAGCGCGCCTCCTGCGCTTCGAGGTAGTCCGCGAACCGGGCACGCTCGGCGAGGACGATCTGCCGCCGCTCTTCCGCCTGCTTCGCGAGGTGCGTCACGACCGCAAACGCGCCGAGGGCGACGAGCAGCAGCCCGATGGGAATCAGGAACCGCTTCTTCCGGTACAGCGGACGCGACCGCTTCTCAGGCCGTGGCATCGGCGACGGCGCGGACCGACGCGGAGGCGTCGGGCGGTTGGCAGAGGGCTTGTACGGGTGGCCGATCAGGTCGGGCACGGGCTTGGCGGACTGGTTCGAAGAGAGAGGGGAGGGTAGCAGCAGGCCGTCTTCGAACGCTGCCACCCCTGCCAAATTGCATGGCTTCGGCCTGCCGGGGGTTCCAGCCTTTCGTGCGAAAGACAGCGCTCGCAGCGGCTAGCCCGCGATCGTTTCGATGACGCCGCAGGCGACGCGGCCGCCCGCGTCGCCGCTGGGCTGCGAGGTGAAGTCGTCCTGTCCGGCATGGACGATGACGGCCTTACCGATGACGGACGCCGGCCCGCTCAGCGCCACGTTCGGATCGATGCGCTCGTAGCGGGCGATGCCGTCGGCCCCGGCTTCGAGGTTGCCGAGGTCGCCGTCGTGCCGTTCGGGGGCGGGCGCTTCGGGTGCGCCGTGCGGGGTGTCGTCGGGGTTGAAGTGGCCGCCGGCCGAGGTGGCGTCGGGCGCGCTGCAGTCGCCGGTCTCGTGGACGTGGAAGCCGTGCATCCCCTCGGAGAGCCCGCTGATCTCGGCGACGATGCGGACGCCGTCCGGGGTATCCGCGAACGTGACGCGCCCGCGCACGTCGTTCCCTTCCGTCGGGCTGAGGGTGGCGACGGCGTCCGCCGCTGCACGGCCGCCATCCATGCTCATCGGGGTTGAGGTCGTGTCGAGGCTAGTCGTCGGGTCGGGCGTGTCGGCGTCGGGCCGGTCGGCGCAGGCGGCGAAGGAGAGGGCGGCGAGCAGGAGGAGCGGGCGGAGAGGCATAGCGGAAGCGGATGGGTGAGAGAGAGGCCGCGCCGGGTCGGTGGGCCGCGGGTATTTTACGACTCCGCCCGCCTCCCCCGTTCCGTCCTCGCCGATTATGCTTTCCGAGCCGAGGCTCTCTGAGCCGCGCCTTTCCGTCGAAGGCCTCGCCAAGCGCTACGGCCGGCGCTCCCTGTTCCGCGGGCTCGACTTCGACCTCGGGCCGGGCGACTCGCTCGCCGTCACGGGAAGGAACGGGGCGGGGAAGTCCACGCTGCTGCAGATCGTCGCGGGCGTGCGGACGCCGACGGCGGGGACAGTTCGGCTATGGCTGCGCGGCGAAGAGGTGGAGCCGGAGGCCCGGCCGCTGCGGACCGGCTTCGTCGCGCCGTACCTCAACCTCTACGACGCGTTCTCCGCACGCGAGAACCTCGACTTCCTCGCCCGCGCCCGCCGCCTCGCCGATGCCGAGGCGCGGATCGAGGCCGTGCTCGACCGCGTCGGGCTCGGGGGGCGGGGGGACGACCTCGTGCGGACCTACTCCTCGGGCATGAAGCAGCGCGTCCGCCTCGCCGCGGCGCTCCTCGCCGGCCCGTCGCTGTTGCTGCTCGACGAGCCGACGGCGAACCTCGACGCGCCCGGCCGCGCCGTCGTCGAGGCCGTCGCGGGCGCGCACCGCGAAGCCGGCGGCATCCTCCTCGTCGCGACGAACGTGGACCACGAGGCGGCGCTGTGCGAGCGCGCCATCGAGGTCGGCGGCGATTAATCCCGCGTGCAGGCGAGCACGGCGAGGTCGACCTCGGCCCCGGCGGATCGGAGGACGCGCGCTGCGGCGACAGCGGTAGCACCGGTCGTGAGCACGTCGTCCACGAGGAGGACGCGGCGTCCGGCGACGGCCTCCGCGTCGGGCACGGCGAAGGCGGCTTCGACGTTGCGCCAGCGCTCGGTTTTGGAGAGGCTCGTCTGCGAGTGCGTGGGGCGCGGGCGCGTCAAGCCGTCCGCCCGGACCGGACGGCCGAGCACGGCGGAAATTCCGGCGGCGAGGCGTTCGCTCTGGTTATAGCCGCGTTCCAGCCGTCGCCGTCGGTGGAGCGGGACCGGCACGACGAGGTCTGGCGTCGGCGCGCCGCGCGCTCGCCACGCTTCGCCGACGAGTCGGCCGAGGCGGACGCCGAGCGTCGGGCGGTTGCCGTACTTCAGGGCGTGCTGGATCCGCTGGAGCGTCCCGCCGTCGTCGAAGAGCCAAAGCGCGTCAGCGTGGCCGAAGGCGGCGGGGCCGCCGGGGAGGTCGGCGAGGCGGGGGCGGAGGAGGTCGGGCTCGGCGGGGGGGAGGGCGCGGAGGCAGTCGGGGCAGAGGGGCGGCGCGGCGGTGTCGGGCGGTAGGCGGCCGTCGCAGCCGAGGCAGAGCGAGGGGTAGACCACGCCGAGGAGGGCGCGGCCGAGGCGGCGGAGCAGGAGGACCGGGCCGGATGGAACCGCTTCATTCACTCGATTTTCCTCCGTTTCGGGGCAGGTCTTCAGGTCGGATTGCGGGGGCGGGGATATCTTGCGTACTCTCCAATCTAGCCCGTTCGCGCTAGCGCTGTCCCCTCGCACGCTTCACCCCTCTCCGACTATGGCCCGAGACCGCCGCGGCATGCTCATCAAGAACCTTAGCGAGCAGTCGCTCACCATCCGTATGGCGACGCGGAAGCTGGAGCTCGACGCCGGCGAGGAGATCGCCGTCACCGCCGAGGAGGTCCGCGACGCCGTCCTCCGCGACCACCTCCAGGTCCGCACGATCGCCGTCGTCCGCCCGACGACCGCCGAGGAGAACGACGACCTCGAGCGCGTGCTCGCTGGCGAGTAGCGCCCACGTCCCCTCGTAGAGCCGAGCACCCCCGATGAACGTCCTCGCGCTCGAACCGTGGTACGGCGGCTCCCACCGTCACTTCCTCGACGGCCTCGCCCGCCACAGCGCGCACGACCTCCGCCTCATCACGATGGCGGACCGCTACTGGAAATGGCGGATGCAGGGTGGGGCCGTGACGCTCGCCGCGAAGGCGCGGGAGGCGGCCGACGAAGGCTTCGTCCCGGACGTGATTTTCGCCACGGGGATGGTGAACGTGCCGGCGTTCCTCGCGCTCACGCGCGACCGGTTCGCGGACACGCCCGTCGTCCTCTACTTCCACGAGAATCAGCTCACGTACCCCCTCCGCGACGGGCAGCAACGCGACCTCACGTACGCGTACATCAACTACCTCTCGGCCCTCGCCGCCGACCGCGTCGTGTTCAACTCGGCGTTCCACCGCGACGAGTTCTTCGAGGCCCTGCCCGAACTGCTCCGCCGCTTCCCGGACTACACCCACCTCCGCACGGCGCAGCGCCTCCGTGACAAGAGCGAGGTGCTCCATCTGGGCCTCGACCTCGACGCGCTCGACCGGAACGCGCCGCTTAGGAAGAAAGATGGCGGCGCGCCCATCGTGCTCTGGAATCAGCGGTGGGAGCATGACAAGAACCCCGAGGCGTTCTTCCGCACGATGAACCGGCTCGACGACATCGGCGCCCCGTTCCGGCTGATCCTCGCGGGCGAGCGGTTCGAGGAGCAGCCGCCGGCGTTCGAGACGGCCTTCCGCCGCTACGCCGACCGCATCATCCACTACGGCTACGCCGAAGACCTCCCCGAGTACGCCCGCCTGCTCCACCGCGCCGACCTCGTGGTCTCGACGTCGAAGCACGAGTTCTTCGGCGTCGCCATTATGGAGGCGATCCGCTGCGGCTGCCACCCGCTTCTGCCCGACCGGCTGACCTACCCCGAGTTGATCCCCGCGCAACTCCACCGCCCGCTCCTCCACGCGCCCGTGCTCTACGAGGACGAGAACGAGCTCTTCGAAGTGATGCGGCGCATCTTAACGGGGGAGGAGCAGCCGCTCCCGCCCCCCGTGCTGCGCGCAATCCCCGAGCACCTCGCGTGGTCCGTGCAGATCGGTGCCTACGACGCGCTGTTCGAAGAGGCTTCCATCTCGGCCTCGTCGTAGAGCGTGATGCCCTTCTCGGCCGACTCGGCGTCGAAGGTGAGGTAGTTCGAGGTCAGCTCTTCGCCCGCCTCGATGTCCCGGTTGGCGATCGTGTAGCGGCCCTCGGGGTCGTCGCAGTTGGGCGAGAGGGAGTGGTTCATGAACTTGGCGTTGTCGCCGCAGAACACGTAGATCCCTTCGGGCGAGAGGTAGCAGTACATCCGAAAGCGGGACTGGTACGGCTCCGGGAACAGCTCGAGCTCCTCCGGGCTGATCTTCCAATCCGTGGCGGGGTTGAACTCCCAGAGCAGCGTGCCCTCGGCGATGGGATGGGGCGTGTACACACCGATGCCGTGGATGGAGCTCTCTTTGAGGAAGGTCGGGACGAGGAACATGGGGCTGAGCGAGGGGAAATTTGGTGGGCTGCTATTGGGCGTCCCAATACTAGCAAAAGCGCGAGCGATCCCTGCACGTCCACGAGGGCGATCCATAAAAAAAGGAGGTGCGACCGCATGGCGGCGGCGCACCCCCTCGGAGGGAAGCCGGGAAGTAAAGCGGGGCTCAGGCGGCGGTCCGCGTCTCGACGAGGCAGCCGCGGAGGGTGCCGAGCATCTTCGAGAGGATCTGCGAGATCCGTGCCTCGGTGAGCCCGAGCTGGCCGGCGATCTCGCGCAGCGTGAGGTCCTCGAAGTAATAGAGGTTCACGATCCGCTGCTCGCGCTCGGGGAAGCACTCGATGAGCTTGGCGACGTGCTGGTAGAGCGAGTGGCGCTCGAAGCGCTCGTGCTCCTCGGCCGCGGCCGGGTGCGGGATCGTGTCGATGGGGGCGACGCCGCGCCCGCTCTCGCTTTGGTGCTCGGCGTGGAGCGAGAGGGTGAAGCGGCGCTGCGCGTCGGAGAGCAGCCCGTGGTAGTCCTCGACGCTGAGGCCGAGGTGGTCGGCCACCTGCTGGTCGTGCGGCTCCCCTCCGAGCTGCTGCTGGAGCTGGTCGGCGGCGTGCTGGGCCTCGGCCACGCGGCGGCGGCGGTCCCGGCTCAGGAGGTCGATGGAGCGGAGGAAGTCGATGAACGCGCCGCGGATGCGGGCGTAGGCGAACGAGGCGAACGAGGTCCCGCGCTCGGCGTCGTAGCTGTCGAGCGCTTGCAGCATCCCGAACATCCCGGCGTTGACGAGGTCTTCCCGTGTGGCGAGGGGGTGGTCGGGGAGCGTGATGCGCCGGGCGATCGAGCGCACGAGCGGGAGCGCGGCGACGGCGACGGCCTGCCGGTTCTCAGGCGTGGGGGAGGCGGCGTAGCGTTCGGCAGCGGGCTGGAGCTCGTAGGCCATGGGGGAGTCGAGGGCTGAGGCGCGGCGGCGGTCCGGCCTGGGGTGTGCGAGAGAGTGGGGGTGGATCAGGCGTCGTGACCGGGCGAGGACGGCTCCGCGGCGTGCTGCCGACGGGCGGGCGCTTCCGCGGCGGCTACACTTCCGAGCACCGCATCCACGGCCAGCAGCGCGACGGCCACCGTCGCCGTCGCGAGCAAGCCGGCGACGAAAGCGTCGGTGAGCGATGCGAAGACGTGCAGGCGACCGACGAAGAACAGGATGCCGGCGAGCAGGGCGTAGTGGGCGAAGAAGTCACGCATGGGAGTCGGGGGTGAGAGGCGCTCGGTGAGGTCTGCCTATGCCCTCGACAACATGGGTGCCACTCTCTCCCGCAGGCCTTCGCTGCCCCGTGCGGACGGCCCCTCGGTGGCGCACCCGGGCCTGACCTCGACCGGCTTAAACGGGGCTGAGAAACGCCTGAGCCGCTTTCCAATTGCCGATGCTGAAGCCGCGGCGCTTTACGAACGGCTCATCCAAAAAAGTTTTCGGCGCCCCGTCCGATACCCCCGCATGGGGGAAACTCCGGTACCAATCGTAACAGGCCCGGTAGTTACCGTAACGGGAGCGTGGCGGGCAGACACGAAACGAGCGGCCCGGGGCATCGCGCTCCGTCCGCTCGTTCTCTCTCAGCATGGTTGGGTACTTACGTCACCGGCCCGGCTTCGGCGGGGGCCTCGTACCGGAGGTAGTCCCCCGTTCGCAGCCCTTCGGCGATGACGTCGAACGCGCGGTCCACCTCGTCGGCCGTGTTCCAGACCCACGGCGCGAGGCGGAGGTAGCGCCGCTGACGACTATCGGTGAACACGCCCCGGCTCTTTAACCACGCGCACAATAGGTCGGCACTTTCGGCCTCTAGGATGACCATCGCGCCGCGTCGTTCGGCGGCGCGTGGGGAGCGGAGGGCGAGCCCGGCGGCCTCGGCGCGCTCGATGCAGCGCGCGGTGAGGGCGAGCGAGTGCGCCCGCACGGCGTCGAGCCCGGCGTCGAGCAGGAGGCGGACCCCTTCGACGGCGTGGTAGAGCGAGGCGACGGCCGTCGTTCCCCCGAGGAAGCGGCGGCGCACGTCGGGGTGCGGCTCCGGGGCCGTGTGGAACGCGAACGGCTCGGCGTCGGCGAACCAGCCGGCGAGGCGCGGGGTGAGCCGCAGGCCGGGGCGGACCCAGAGATAGCTGTTGCCCGACGAGCCGCACGCCTCTTTCAACAGACCGCCGAAATAGACGTCGGCCCCCGTCGTCTCCACGTCCACAGGCATCGTCGAGGCCGCGTGGTACCCGTCGACGGCGAAGAGGGCACCGTGCGCGTGGGCGCGCTCGGCGACGGCGCGGAGGAAGTTGTGTTCGAGCCGCTCGCCCGTCGTGAAGCCGACGTGGCTGACGAAGACGAGCGCGGTTTCGGGCCCTATTGCGGCGAGCACGGCATCGCGGTCGACGAACCCGTCCGCCGCGGCCGGGAAGATGCGGGGGGCGAGGTCGCGCAGCCCAGCCCACTGCTGGACGGAGTGGAGCACGGACGGGAACTCGTTCTCGGTCAGCACGACCTCGCGCCGGCCGTCGGCGAAGGGCTCATCGCAGGAGAGGAGCGCCTGCACGGTCCAATGCACGTGCGGCTGCATGATGCAACTCCCCAACGTCGCGCCGAGGAGCGGCGCGACGAACGCGTCGCCGAGGTATTCGGGCAGCGTCCACCACCCGACGCGGTCGCCGGAGCCCGGCCGCCAGCGGTTGGGCACCTCGTTCCACGCATCGACACCACGCGACTTCCAATCCTCGACGAAGCCCTCCATCATCGCGGGCACCGTTTTCGGCATCAGCCCGTGCGTGAAAGCGCGGAACTCCACCGCGTCGTCTGGGAGGAAGAAGTGGTCGCGGAGGTTCATCGGGAGCGGCATCAGTGGCGGGGAAGAGCGGAAGCTACCATCGCCCCAAACAAAGAAGCCGCGCCGGAAAGAACCGGCGCGGCTTCGGGAGTCGCGGGGGCAGCATCGACCTACGCTTCGGCGGGGTCGATGTGCACGAACTTCCTGTCGCGCTGGCCGCGCGTGAAGCGGACGGTGCCGGCGGACTTCGCGAAGAGCGTGTCGTCGTTGCCGCGGCCGACGTTGAGGCCGGGGTGGAACTTGGTGCCGCGCTGGCGGACGATGATCGAGCCGGCGGTGACGGTCTCGCCGCCGTACGCCTTGACGCCGAGCATCTGCGGGTTCGAGTCGCGACCGTTTTTGGAAGAGCCTACGCCTTTCTTATGTGCCATGAGTCGGGGGGTCTGGAGACGCAGCGGGCTGCGTCTGTAACGGGATCGGGTTCGTTCGGGCCGAGCAGCGGCCGGGGCTTACGCCTCGGAGCTACCGTTCTTTCCGTTGAGGTTCAGCGCGTCGATCGAGATCTGCGTGTAGGGCTGGCGGTGGCCGTTCTTGACGCGGTAGCCCTTGCGGCGCTTCTTCTTGAAGACGATCACCTTGTCGCCCTTCATGTGGCCGAGCACCTTCGCCGTGACGGACGCGCCGCCGACAGTCGGAGCGCCGACCTGGATCTCGTCGCCGGAGACGAGGAGGACGCGGTCAAACGTGAGCGTGTCGCCCACTTCTGCCTTCTGGCGGGGGATGTAGAGCTTGGCGTCCTGCTGGACTTTGAACTGCTTGCCGGAGATATCGACGATGGCGTACATAAACGTGTGCGGGCTTGGTGAACCCTCTGCGCGGCGGGCGCGGCCCGTTCGGGGGCGGCTGGCCTGCAGAGGAGCGCGGTGGGCAAAGACTTGCTAAGCTACGATCCGAAACGAGCCGGCGCTAGCGCTGGGACCCTGCTCGGCCCCCGGCGCGGGGGAATTCAAACAGGCTTGACGTGGCGGGGGCGCGCGTAAAAGTCGGCGCTGCCGTACCCTTCGGCACCGTTCCTGTTCCGCTCCTCCCCGCGCCGATGCTCCTCACCCTGCCTCCCACCGGCCCTACGCTCACCCCCGGCAAGCTCCTCTGCATCGGCCGCAACTACGCCGAGCACGTCCGCGAGATGGGCGACGTGAAGGACCTGCCCACGGAGCCCGTCGTCTTCCTCAAGCCGTCGACGGCGCTCGTCGCCTCGGGCGGGGAGATCGTGATCCCGCCGCAGTCGGAGGACGTGCATCACGAGGTCGAGATCGTGGCGGTAATCGGGCGCGGCGGGAAGGACATCGACGAGGCGAAGGCGCTGGAGCACGTCGGTGCGTACGCCGTCGGCCTCGACATGACGGCGCGGGACATTCAGCGCAAGGCGAAGGAGGCCCGCGCGCCGTGGTCGGTGGCGAAGGGGTTCGACACGTTCGCCCCGCTCGGGCCGCTCACACGAGCGGAGGACGTACCGGACCCGCAGACGCTCAGCCTCCAACTGACGGTCAACGGCGAAGTCCGGCAGGCGGGGCACGCCCGCGACATGATCTTCCCCCTCCCGTTCGTGATCGCCTACCTCTCGCGCATCTTCACGCTCGAGCCCGGCGACCTCATCTTCACGGGCACGCCCGAGGGCGTCGGCCCCGTCCACCCCGGCGACGAACTCGTGGCGACGGCAGAGACGGACGATGGCGTCGCCCTCGAGCCCCTCCGCGTGACGGTACGCTAGCCGATGGTTGCAGGCTACACCAGGCGGCTCTTCTTCCGCAGCGCCGTCGTCACGGCGGGGCTGCCCCTCCTCGCCCTCCCGTTCTGGATCGCCGACGCGCGCGTCGGGGAGTGGGCAGGGTCGCTCGGGCTTTACGAAGTCCTCGTCGCGCCCCTCCTGCTCGTGCTCGTGGCGTTCACGTTTTACCGCAAGACGCGGTGGCTGCGGGTTCGGTGGTACATGCTCGCGATGGGCGGGGCGTCGGCGCTCGGCATCGGGCTGTGGTACCTCGGGCTCGGGATCCACGGCGGCACGCTCTTCCGACCGGACGCGCTGACGCTGGAGCTGATGGGGATCGCGTTCGCCGCCCACATGCTGGCGGCTTACGGCGCGGTGATGGTCATCGCCGGGATGCGACGGATTCGGGAGCGTGAGGCGTAATACGTGATGCGTGAGTCCGAGCCCAACGGCAGCACTCGATCTCACGCATCACGCATCACTCGTCATGCATCACGGAGGGCGTTACGCCGTGCCCTCTCGGGGCGGCCTCCGGTGTAACCGCCCCGCGCTGCCCGCGTAGCAGCGTCCCCTCCAGCCTCCGCCCGCCATGCCCGTTTCTCGGCTCGTCCCGCTGCTCCTCCTCGCCCTGCTCACCGTCGCCTCGGCGCAGGCGCAGCACGTCCTCACCGGCCGCATCACGGACGCGCAGACCGGCGACCCGCTGCCCGCCGCGACAGTGCAGGTCGAGGGCACGTACACGGGGACGATCACGAACGGAGCCGGGGCCTACGAGCTCCGCGTCGGCGCAGTCCCCGCCGTGCTCGTCGTACGGTTCATCGGGTACGAGACGGCACGGCGGACCGTCGCCGAGGCGGGCGCGGTGGACGTGGCGCTCGCGCCCGTCGCGCTGCAGGCACCGGAGATCGTGGTGACGGGGGAGAACCCGGCCATCAACATCATGCGCCGCGTGATCGAGCGGAAGCAGGTCTGGCAGGCCGGGCTGCACTCGTGGCGGGCCGAGGCCTACGCCCGGCAGGTCCTGGGCCGCGACACGAGCATCGTCGGGATCTCCGAGGGCGTGACCGAGGCGTACTGGCGGCGCGGCGACGGCGTCCGCGAGGTCGTCCGCGGCGTCCGGCGGACGGAGAACATGCAGGACCTCAGCGCCGAGTTCGTCAGCGCCGCCGACGCGATTCTCAACTTTTACGACGACGAGATCGAGCTCGCCGGCTACGACCTCATGGGGCCGACCTCGCCCGACGCGCTCGGCTTCTACGCCTTCACGCTCGAAGGCACGCGCTACCTCGACGACGAGATCGTCTACGACATCGCGCTCAAGCCGAAGAACCGCTTGCAGCCCGGCTTCGTCGGCCGCGTCTCCGTGCTCGGCGGCGCGTATGCGCTGCTCGACGTGGCGCTGCGGCCGAGCGAGTCGGTCCGCATCCCTCTCGTGACGGCGTTCGACCTCGCGTTCGGGCAGCAGTTCTCGTCGTTCGGGCAGGAGGTGGCGGGCGAGGCCGTCTGGCTCCCGGCCGACTTCCGGCTCGAAGGCCGCGGCCAGTTCGGGATGCTCGGCCTCCAGTTCCCCGAGATGCGCTTCCGCGTCGTCGCCCGCCTCACCGACTACGCCGTGAACGTCGCCGTGCCGGACTCCCTCTTCGATTCCGACGAACGCTCCGTTGTCGACTCGGCAGCCGTCGCAGCGGACACCGTCCTCGCGCGAGCGGGCGTCGTCGTCCCGCTCGAACCGCGCGAGGCGGTGGCGTACGCCCGGATCGACAGCACGGACACGATTGCGAAGGCGTACCAGCCGACCGGCTTCTTCGCCCGCTTCGTGGACATGGAAGACAACGACGACGGCGGCACGACCGTCAACGTCGGCGGCGGGCGCAGTGGGGGCCGGGCGCTCCGGTTTGACTACGAGCCGAAGCTGTGGTACAACCGCGTCGAGGCGGCGCACCTCGGCGGCGAAGCGACGGTCGGGCTCGGCGGTGCGCGGCTGCGGGGCGAACTCGGGTATAGCACGGGGCTCGAAACGCTGACGTACGAGTCGGAGCTGTCCTACCGCGTCCCGCTCACGCGGCGCGACGGGCTGCGGCTCGCCGTCGGCGTGCGGCGCGAGATCGCCCCGCGCATCGGCTCGCTGGCGTACGGCCGCCTCGTCAACTCGGTCGCCACGCTCGTCGGCGAGCCGGACTACTTCGACTACTACCGGCGCGAAGGCGCGTTCGCCGAGGCGAGCGGCACCATCCGTCCCCTGCGCACGCGCGTCCGCGTGTTCGGCCTCGCCGAAGTCCACCGCTCGGTCCGGGCCACGTCGGGCTACGACCTCTTCGGCCGCAACGAACTGCCGCTCTTCAACCCGCTCATCCCCGAAGGCGACCTCCGCTCGCTCGGTGCCGAAGTAACAGTCGGGAACGTGTCGAGCGGCGTCGAGGCTGCGCTCACCGGGCAGCGCGGCGTCCGCCTCCGCGTCGAGGCCAGCGACGGCGCGCTCGGCAGCGACTTCGACTTCCTCCGCGCTGACGCCGTCGCCGCCGTGCGTGTCCCGACGTTCCTCCGCCGTCGCCTCTTCCCGAACACACTCGACCTCCGCCTCGCGGGCGGCGTCCACGGCGGCGACCTCCCGCTCCAACGCCACTTCGGGATCGACGGCACCGTGCTCGGCTACGCGCCGAGCGGCGTTTTCCGCTCGCTCCGGGGCCGCCCCGTCGAGGGCGACCGCTACGTCGCGGCGATGTGGGAGCACGACTTCCGCAGCGTCCCGTTCGAGCTCCTCGGGTTCGAAGCGCTCGCCGCCCGCAACATCAGCCTCAGCGTCTTCGGCGCCCACGGCCGGACGTGGCTCGACGGCTATGACCCCGACGCGCTCGCGCTGTGGGTGGTGCAGCCATCCGACGGATGGATTCACGAGGTCGGCGTCTCGCTCCACGGCGGGTTCTTCCTCCCCGTCCGGCTCGATCTCGCGTATCGGATCGACGACCCCGGTCTCTTCGTGTCCTTCGGCGTGGCGCGGCTGTTCTGAACCGGCTCCGTCGTGTGGCGAGATTTCGAGTTGTGCGTAACTCGTGAAGGAGGAGGCCCGTAGCGCAGATACACCAACCCTGCTAAAAATTTAGCAAAGAGGTTTCTGCCATGACACGCGCCATCGCCCTTCTCCTCGTCCTCGCCGTCGCCGCTCCTGCCCTCGCCGGCCCTCTGTCCCCTGAAACCCCCGAGTGGCCCACGCCGGAGGCCACGTGGAAGAAGGCCGATTGGGACGCCTTCAGCCAGAACCTCGTCGTCGGCCTCGCCACGGAGAACGACGGGCTCCGCGCGAGTGCGCTCCAGATGATCATCCGCTACGGCGACAACCTCGACGTTCGCGACGCGACGTTCGACGTCGTCGAGATCTACCGCAGCCATCCGAACGAGCGGATGCGCCGCCTCGCCGCCGTGACGTGCCTGCACCTGAAGAATGAGTGGGCGATGAGCTTCCTCCGCATGTCCGAGCCGTTCGAGGGCTCCGACACCGTGCTCCACACCGTCCGCGCCCTCCTCGCCGAGCACGACGCCCGCAAGCAGGCACGGGTCGAAGTCGGCTCGCTCGGCATGATCGCCGACGAGACCGAGCGCTAGCCCCGCCGGGGTTCGGCGCGTCCGCCGGGGGGTGGCGTGCCGACCCCCGACGACGGCGCGAGGGCTACCTTCCATGTCGCAGCCCTCACCGCCACCGCTTGACTCCGATGCGCCTCGACCGCCTCCGCGACCTCTGCCTCGCCCTCCCCGAAACCACCGAAGGATTGCCGTTCGGCCCCGACCCACTCGTGTTCAAAGTCGCCGGGAAGATGTTCGCCCTCCTCTCGCTCGACACGATCCCGAACCGCGTCGGGCTGAAGTGTGACCCCGATTGGGCGCTCACGCTCCGCGAGGAATACGACGGCATCGGCACGAGCCCGTACCTCCACAAGCGGCTGTGGAACTCGGTGACGCTCGACGGCAGCGTACCGTCGGCGCTCGTGCGCGACCTCGTCGAGCATTCGTACCGCCAGGTCGTCGCCGGGTTGAAGAAGGCGGATCGGCTTCGGATCGAGGCGGCCGAGGGCTACCCGGCCGCCTCTTCGGAGTACGGTTGACGAGGGGACGGAACACACCTCGGAACTGGCATAAGGTGCGAGTCCAAGCGCTATGCCTTTCCACTCGTCATCCCCGCGCAGACACGAGTGTCGTAGGCGGGGACCCACAGGAATAAGCCAGCCGGTGGGTCCCCGCCTGCGCGGGGATGACCCTGTATTGAGGATCGGAGCACAGTTGACTCACGAAGCCGTTCGCCTGAGTGGGCTCGTCCGAGTTCGTGGCCCGGTTTAGCGGACGAGCACGAGCCGCTGCGTGGCGGCCGAGCGGCCCGCTTCGAGCCGGGCGATGTACACGCCCGAGGCCGCGCGAGCACCGGCCGCACCACGCCCGTCCCACACCACGTTGTACGTCCCCGCCGCCTGCGGCTCGGCGACGAGCGTGCGGACGCGCCGACCGAGCACGTCGTACACCGTTAGCCGGACGTCGACCGCTTCGGGGAGCGTGTAGCCGAGCGTCGTCTGCTCGCGGAACGGGTTGGGGTAGCCGCCGTCGAGCGAGAACGCCGTCGGAATCGCGTCGTCGTCGGAGGCCGTGAGGATATCGCCCGTCGAAGCAAGCAACGCGAGGCGGCCGTGGCGCGAGCCGACGGCGATCTCCGGCGCGCCGTTCCCGTCGATGTCGGGGACCACGGCGACGACTTCCGCAGCCTGATCGAGCGTGCCGTTGCCGATGGTGTAGCCCCACACAGTCGAGCCGTCGGCACCGGAGAGGAGGAGGGCACGGCCGCCGCCCGTCGCAGCCGAAAGGTCGGCGATGCCGTCGCCGGTGACATCGCGAAGCGCGGCGACGCCGAAGACCTGCGTGAAGCCGGTCACGGCCCAGATCGGTGTGCCGTCATCTCCGTCGACCACGCGGAGCGCGCCCGACGAGGTGCCCACCGCGACATCGGCGGAGCCGTTTCCGTTGAGATCGTCGGTGACGGCGATGGCCCAGCCCGTCGCGAGGCCCGTCTGCTGCCAGACGACTTCGCCCGTCAGCCCGTCGAGCCGGACGAGGCGGTTCGTGCTGCCGAGCCCGTTATTGCCAGTGTAAAGAAGGTCTTCGCCGCCGTCGCCGAGCGGGTACGGGGCGAACACGAACGGCGTCGTCTGCGGTTCATGTGTCCACAGGAAGAGTCCGTCGTCGGCGGCCCACGCCGAGACGAAGCGGTTCGGGTCCTCGCCGCCGCCCGCCACCGCGAGCACCTCGCCGTTGGCGAGCGCGATCTGCTCGACGACGAACGAGGGGAGGCCCGGCGTCCGCGACCACAACTCCTCGCCCGTCGCCCCGTCGAGCCCGTAGACCCGGCGGTTGTTGAACGGGTTCGGGCTCTGCGCGCTGGCGGTGCCCGTGCCCGTCGCCACGTCCGGCACGCCGTCGCCGGTCACGTCGAAGCGGGCCGAAACGGAGTAATACGACGCGAGGAACGGGTCGGTCTCGGAGCCGACCTCCCAGATCACCGAGCCGTCGACGCCGCTGAGGGCGAAGACGTGGTCGTTGCCGCCGTCGGTCGAGAAGATCACGTCGGGCGTGCCGTCGCCGTCGAGGTCGTGGCCGGTTTCGAGCGCGGTCTCGAAGAGGCCGTCGGTGCCGGAGATCGCGCCGCAGTTGTTGTTGTCGGTGCACGTGTCGAAGGACCACAGCACGTCGCCCGTGCCCCAGCCGTTGCCGTTGACGGCGAAGACGAGGTAGTTCTCCGTCCCGACGATGAGGTCGTCGTTGCCGTCGCCCGTGAGGTCGCCGGCCGAGGCGATGTGGGTGATTTTGAGGTCGTCGAAGCTCGTGTTCGGGTTGTCCGGGACGGTGAGCGTCCACAGCGCGTCGCCGCCCTCGATCTCCGGGTCGACGCCGATGCCGGTAAGGGTGACGTCGATGGTCGGCTCGTTCGGGTTCTCCGTAGCGAGCGTGAGCGTCGCCGCATACGCGCCGACGGCCGGGGGCGCGAAGGCGACGAGGACGGTGACGGTGTCGAAGGTGGCGATCTGGAGCGGGTAGTCGAGGTCGGGAATCGAGAAGGCGTCAGCGTCGCCGGAGATCGTGATGCCCGTGACCGTCGGGTCGAGGTCGCCCGTGCCGATGATCTGGAGCGGCCAGAGCGCCTGCGCGAAGCTGCCGTACGGGTTCTCGATGCGGACCTCGCCGAAGTCGTGCTCGTCCTCCGCCACGCCGACGTCTGGCTCCGCGATTACCCCGAAGCCGACGACGGAGATCTCGACCGTCGCGTTCGCCACATCGTTCGTCGTGAACGAGAGAGTCGCTTCGAGCGGCCCATAGTCGAAAGCCAGCGCGAATAGCTCGACGGCACCCGATTCGCCCGGCGCGAGCGTGAACGGGTCTCCGTCGCTGGCGAGGACGAACGCGCTGCTCCCGGTGAGCGTCTGCTCGCCGATTTCGAGCGGGGCGTCGCCCTCGTTCGTGATCGTCACGGCTCCGCCCACCGGCAGCGATGTGTCGACGACGCCGAAGTCGAGCACGTCCACGTCGTCGGCATAGACCGGCGTGCCCTCGGTCGAGAGGTCGATCTTGTAAATCACGTCGTCGAAGCCGCCGGGCTCGTCCATCACGGCGTAGAGGAACTGCGCGCCGTCGTAGGCGAGGCCACGCGGCCGGCCAGCGCCCGTCGGCACCTCCAGCGTGTCGAGCACGTCACCCGTGATGCGGTCGAGCTTCCAGAGGACTTCGATATCGGAACCGGAGTCATCGCCGACGTTCGTCGCCCACATCGTCCCATCGTAAAGGAGCGCGATCCCGCCGGGCTGCGTCGAGGGGAAGGGTAGGGTGTTGAGTACATCGCCATTGAACGCGTCGATGACGACAATCCCAGCCTCGTCGTCGGGGTGCGCCTTCGCCACCAACAAGGCCTGATCACCTCCAAATCCTTCAATAAAGGCAAGCCCATTCGAGAGCTGGCTGGGCGCGGGGATCTGATCGAGCACGGCACCTTCTGGGCTCACGGTGAAGATCTCGGGCGACGACGTGAAGCTCTCGCTCACGCGGAAGTTCTCGCCGTCCCACGTCAGGCCGAGCGGCGTCGGGAATGCCTCCCCGAGAGAAATCGTCGAGAGCACCGAACCGTCGTCGGGATCGATCTGCAAGATGCGGGGCTCCGACGACGAGCGGACGACGGCCCACAGCGAGCCGTCGTGGAAGTCGAGTCCGTGGAGCGTCGGGTTGCCGGGGATCTCGAAGAACTCGACGTAGGTCTGCGCGCGGACGGAGCCGGCGGCGAGTGTCGCGAGGGCAGCGCAGAGGAGGAATGCGTAGCGGAGAGGCATGGGACCGAGGGTTAGGTCGACGGGAGGGCCAAGGTAGGCGCTGCACGGTATAGCCGCAACGGGGCGATGCCGTCCGGCTGAACATCGGGGAAGGGTGGGCCGTTACAGGTCGGGAAGGCGCGAGTGATAGCGCCTCGGACACTTCTCTCTATCCATTCTCTCCTCTACCGCCATGAACGCCCTCTCTCTCTCCGCACGACGGCCGCTCTTCCTGGCCCTCTTCGCCCTCCTCCTCTTCCCCGCCTGCTCCACGACCGAGCGCGCCGCCGACACCACCGCCGACGCCGCCGAGGACGTAGGCGACTTCACGGTCAACGCCGCCGAGGAAACGGCCGAGTTCGCCGCCGACGTCGGCGAGACGGTCTACGATGCGGCCGGCACCGCGTGGGATGCCACCACCGACCTCTTCGACGACGACGACGACCTCGACGCCGCCGCACTCGTCCGGCCCACCTCCGCCGGCTCGGCGCAGGGCACCGTGAAGTTCTACGAGATGGACGACGCCCTGCGCGTCACCATCAGCCTCCGTGACCTCGACCCAGGGATGCACGGCTTCCACATCCACCAGAACCCCTCGTGTGACGCCGCCGACACCGACGGCGACGGGATGATGGAGCCCGCCGGGGCCGCCGGTGGTCACTGGGACCCCCACAACACCAACAACCACGGCGCGCCGACCGAGAACGTGAGCGACAAGCACGCCGGCGACCTGGGCAACATCGAGGCCGGCCCCGATGGGACCGCCACTACGACCTTTACCGTCACCGATTTCGATCATGATGTGGACGGCCGCGCTATCGTGGTGCATTCGGGCCGCGACGACCTCGAGACCGACCCCGCCGGCGGTGCCGGGACGCCCGTCGCCTGCGGCGTCATCATGGACCGCTGAGGGCGGGACGGTGGGGGATAGAAGGTAGAGGACGGATCTGCCACCCTCCATCCTCTACCTTCTCCCCACGCGCCCGCTGCCACGTCGTTGGCAGCGGGCGCGTGTATTTTAGCGCGACCCTCCCCGCGCCCGACCGACCGATGCCCGACGAGACTCCGAGCCTATTCCCCCTCTCCGAGAAGGAAGAGAAGAAGCGGAAGAAGAAGGCCGGCAAATCCGCCACGCCGCTCATGCGGCAATACTGGAAGATCAAGAACCGCCACCCCGGCGCGATCCTCCTCTTCCGCATGGGCGACTTCTACGAGACCTTCGAGGACGACGCGAAGATCGTCTCCGACGTGCTCGGCATCACGCTGACGAAGCGCTCGAACGGCGCGGCCGACGACGTGCCCCTCGCCGGCTTCCCGCACCACGCGCTCGACGCGCACCTCCCGAAGCTCGTGCAGGCCGGCTACCGCGTCGCCGTGTGTGAGCAGACCGAGGACCCGAAGTACGCCAAGAAGATCGTCAAGCGCGACGTGGTCGAGGTCGTCACGCCGGGCGTGTCGTTCCGCGACGGGCTGCTCACGCCGAAGCAGAGCCACTACCTCGCCGCCGCCGTGTGGGGCCGGGAGAAGAACGAGAAGGGTTGGGTCGGCTTCGCGTTCGTGGACGCGACGACGGGCGAATTCTTCGTCACCGAAGTGCCCGAGGCGCGGTTCGAGGAGTTGCTGCTGACCGTCGACCCGGCCGAACTGCTCGTCGACAAGCGGCAGAAGGAGGAGGCGAAGCGGATCCGGGGGACGCACTTCGCGCTCACGCCGCAGGAGGACTGGGTGTTCGGCTACGACTTCGCCTACGAGACGCTCCTCCGCCACTTCCAGACGCACTCGCTCAAGGGCTACGGCGTCGAGGAACTGGGCCTCGGGCTCGTCGCGGCGGGCGCGGCGCTCTACTACCTCGGCGAGACGCAGAAGGGTCGCGTCCCGCACGTCCGCCGCATCCAGCGCTACGCCGCCGACGACTACATCGCACTCGACCCGCAGACGAAGCGCAACCTCGAACTCGTCGCCTCGATGCAGGGCGGGCGTGAGGGCTCGCTCATCCAGATCCTCGACCGGACGAACACGCCGATGGGCGGGCGGATGCTGCGGCAGTGGCTCGTCCGCCCGCTCCGCTCCGTCGACAAGATCCAGCAGCGGCTCGACGCCGTCGACGCGCTCTTCACCGGGGCGCGCCTGCGCCGCGCGCTCCGCGACGAGCTGAAGCACGTCGGCGACCTCGAACGGCTCGCGGCGAAGGTCTGCACGGGGCGGGCGACGCCGCGCGACCTCGTCACCCTCAAGCTCACACTCCGTCAGATTCCGCTCCTCAAACAGGCGCTCGAAAGCGAGACGTGCGAGACGCTTGCGAAGGTCCGCGACGGACTCACGCTCTGCACCGGCCTCGTCGAGCGGATCGGCGCGGCGCTCGACGACGAGCCGCCGGCGAAGACGGACGCGGGCGGCTACATCCGAGCCGGGTTCTCCGAAGAGCTCGACGACCTGCGCGGGATCGCGTCGTCGGGGAAGGAGACGCTGGCGCGGTTGCAGGCCGAGGAGAGCAAGCGGACGGGGATTCCGAGCCTGAAGGTCGGTTACAACAGGGTGTTCGGCTATTACCTCGAAATCACGAACGCGCACAAGGACAAAGTCCCCGACGACTACATCCGCAAGCAGACGCTCGTCAACGCCGAGCGTTACATCACGCCCGCGCTGAAGCAGTACGAGGAGAAGATCCTCACGGCCGAGGAGCGCATCGTCGAACTCGAAGCGCAGCTCTTCGCCGAGCTGCGGATGGAGGTCGCCGAGGCGGTCGAGCCCGTGCAGCGCAACGCCCGATTCCTCGCGCTCCTCGACGTGTTCTGCTCGCTGGCCGAAGTCGCTGAGCAGCACGGCTACGTCCGCCCCGCGATCGACGACAGCCGCGTGCTCGACATCACCGACGGCCGGCACCCCGTCGTGGAGCGGGCGCTGCCGGCGGGCGAGGCGTTCATCCCCAACTCCGTCCGGCTCGACGACGACGAGCAGATCCTCATCATCACCGGGCCGAACATGGCCGGCAAGAGCGTCGTGCTCCGCCAGGTCGGGCTGATCGTGCTCCTCGCCCAAGTCGGCGGGTTCGTGCCGGCCCAGCGGGCGCGCATCGGCGTGGTCGACAAGATTTTTACGCGCGTCGGCGCGAGCGACAACCTCGCGGCGGGGGAGAGCACGTTCCTCGTCGAGATGAACGAGACGGCGAGCATCCTCAACAACGCCACGCCGCGCTCGCTGATCTTGCTCGACGAGGTCGGGCGCGGCACGTCCACGTTCGACGGGCTGAGTATCGCGTGGGCCGTCGTCGAGTACCTCCACGAGCACGCCGAGGTGGCCGCCCGCACGCTCTTCGCCACGCACTACCACGAACTGAATGCGCTCGCCGACCGGCTCGGGCGCGTCCGCAACGCTCGCGTGCAGGTGCAGGAGCACGACGGCAAAGTCATCTTCCTCCGCAAGCTGATCCCCGGCGGCGCCGACCACTCGTACGGCATCGAGGTCGCGCGGATGGCGGGGCTGCCCGAGGCGGTGATCCGCCGCGCAAAGGCCGTGCTCCACCACCTCGAAGCGCACAACGTCGCCGAGGAGATCGCCCACGCTGGCGGCCCGCCGCCTGATTCACCGGACGCCTCGGGCGACGGCGCGATGCCCGCCGCTCACGCCGCGCGCCCTGCCTCCGTTGCTCCCGCCGTGCCGCCCGCGCTCCCCGAAGCCGCCCACCCGGACCCCGCCATCATCGAAGTCATGGACCGGCTCGACGACTTCGACCCCGACCGGATGACGCCCATCGAGGCGCTGATGGCGCTCGCCGAGCTGAAGCGGATCGCCGAGCGCTGACGGCCCGGTGATCGGCACGGCTCGGTGCGGTACTTTCCCGGAGTCCCTCGTGCCCTGACGCCGTCGCCATGCCTGCCCGGATGCGCCCCCGCTTCGAGTTCGTCGCCCCGTGCCCGCCGGCGCAGGCGGCGGAGCGTCTGCGCGAAGCGCTCGGCCGGCCCGAGGCGTGGTGCCGGGGGAATGTCTACCGCGGCCACGCCGTGTTCTACGTCCCCGCCGCCGAGGAGCGCGTCTGGTCCCCGTTCCTCTCGCTCGACTTCGACGGCGTCCACGAGCAGACGCGGGTGCGGGGGCTCTACGGCCCGAAGCCCGCGACGTGGAGCCTGTTCATCGCGGGCTACGCCATCTGCGGGTGCCTCGCCCTCTTCGCCCTCGTCTACGGCTGGGCGCAGTGGTCGATCGATCAGACGCCGTGGGCGTTCGCCGTGCTGCCCGCCTCTGCCCTCGGCGCGCTCGGTGTCTACGGCCTCGCCCGCTATGGGCAGTGGCGCGGCCGGGCGCAGATGGAAGCCCTCCGCCAGTTCGTCGACGAGGCGGTCGGGGCGCCGGCCGAACCTGAGAGCGTGCGCGGCTAGACCTGGTGGTCGTGGCGCTGCTCGGCGAGGCGCTCGACGTCGGCGACGGTCTCGGGGAGGGCGCGGACGGTTTCGAGCGCCATCGACCAGTGGGGGAAGAGGCGGCGCTCGCGCGTCCCTCGGGCAAGGACCTCGACATCGGTGTGACGGCGGTCTGCGTCGATCCGGTCGTAGGTAGCGCGGACGGCGGCCTCGGGGCCTTCGAGCCACTGCACGAACACGCCCGGCCCCTCGAACGGGACGAGCGTGGTCGGCGGCGGGGCTTCGGGGTCGGGCTCGGGCAGCGGGGTGGGCGGGCCGTAGAGCAGCAACCCCGTCACGCCGACGCGGGCGTTGTTGCGCATCGACGACATCAGGATGGGCAGCAGATCGCGCTCGTCGAGTTCGCGGGTGGCGCGGGAGCGGTAGAGGAGCGTGTGCAGGAGGGACATGCGAAGAGGGCGCTAGCGAGGGGGACCGCAAGGTAACGGTGTCGCACCTCTTCGGGCTCCCCACCGCACCGACGACGTTCCACGGGTATCGGTGGGCTACGGGGTGGGCTGGTGGCGGGCCGCGGCGAGGCGTGCGATCGCGTCGGCGGAGGAGGGGAGAGCCCCGCTCGGCTCCAGGGCCATCGCCCAGTGAGGGAAGAGCCGGTGCGTGCTCGTGCCGGTCCCGAGGAGGACGAGGTCCGTGTGGCGGGTGTCGTGGGCGATGCGGTCGAAGTAGAGCGCCCGCACTGCGTCCTCGGGCCCTTCGAGCCATTGGACGAACGCCCCCGGCCCGTCGAAGGGGACGACGCTCGTGAGCATCGTCAGGTCCGCCTCGGCGTTGGGGAGCGACTCCTTCGGGCCGTAGAGCAGGACCCCGGTGATGCCGTCGCGCGCGTTGTTGCGCAGCGAAATCATGAGGAGGCGGAGGAGGTCGTGCGCGTCGAGGACTCGGACGGAATGGGACCTGTAGAGGAGCGTGAAGAGGTCCGGCATGGGCGTCGGGTTCGGGTCTAAGCGCAAAGTACAAAAACCTTGATCGAAGGGTGTGGCAGGCTCCGGCATGCCTGCGGCGAGCCGTAGCCGGGGGCGTCTCGGTTTCTCGATCGCGAGGACCAAATAGGACGGGCAGGAGGTTAGACCTCTCCCTTCTCCCGGTTAGCCCTTCCGCCATGTTCTTCAACTCCTGGGACGCGCTCGGCCGCATCCTCCTCGTCGGCACGCTGGCGTACGTCGCGCTCGTCTTCGTCCTCCGCATCTCCGGCAAGCGGACGCTCTCGAAGATGAATGCGTTCGACTTCGTCGTCACCGTCGCCCTCGGCTCGACACTGGCCTCGACGATCCTCTCGAAAGACACGGCCCTCGCCGAAGGCGTGCTCGCGCTCGCGCTCCTCATCGGTCTCCAGTTCTTCATCACGTGGTGCTCGGTCCGCTGGGAGTGGTTCCAAAGCCTGGTCAAGTCCGTGCCGACACTCATCTACTACCGGGGCGAGTTCCAGCAGGCGGCGATGAAGCGCGAACGTGTGACGACGGAGGAGGTCCGCTCAGCCGTGCGGAAGCATGGGAACGCGAAGATGGCCGACGTCGCCGCCGTCGTGCTCGAGAGCGACGGGTCGTTCACGGTGATGAGCGACCTGGAGAAAGGCGATGCCCACGATGCGCTGGCGAACGTGGAGGGAACCAGCGACCGACCTCACCTCCAGCCCGGCCAGACGAAGGGGGCTGTCGCTTGAGACGTGTGGAGGTATGGAGGTGTGGACGTAAGCTTGGAGAGGTATCGACTCAATAAATTCTAGCCACGGACCACGGACCACGGACCACGGACCACGGACCACGGACCACCGTCAGGCCAGCACCTGCCCGAAGGCGATCTCCTCGGCGGCGAGGACGAAGACGGTCGAGGGGAGCCCCGCCGTGCGCTCGCGGAAGCGGGCGTAGTAGGCCTCGAAGTCGTCCCCCTCCGTCGGGGCTGCCATGCCGAGGAAGACGAGGTCGGCGTTGGCCGAGGCCGTGCGCAGGATCTCGTCGAACGGGCGGCCCTCGGCGACGATCACGTCGAGCGCCGCGCCGGTGCGCGTCCGGGCGATGATGGGGAGGAGGCCGGCGCGCGTGGCCTCGGCGGCGGCGGCGTCCGGGGCGACGATCTTCAGGCGGATCTCGCTGCCGCGCCACGTCAGGCTCGTCGAGAGGAGGTAGGCGAGGATCAGCATAAGCCCGCCGTTCCCCTTCAGCCCGCCCCACCACACGTCGATCCGCTTGCGCTCTCCGTAGCCTCGGTCTTCGTCGTCGCGCACGATGACGACGTTGCGGCGGGCGGAGTAAAAGTGCTCGATCATCGCGCAGTAGCGAGCGCGGAGGGCGGGGTCCTGGCTGTCGCCGAGGAGCACGGTGTTCGGCGTGAGCGAGCCGAGCCCGTACGACTCGACGAGGCGCTCGGCGCCGACGAACGGGTCGGGTGCGGCGATGACGCGGGCGAGGCCCTGCACGGCGCGCTGGGCGAGGTACTCGCGGATGTTCTTCTCCATCGCTTGCTGGCGCTCGGCCGAGACGCCGGGCGTGGTGAGCACGGTCGAGACGGTGAGGAGCGCGCGGTTGTGCGAGATGGCGCGGGCGAGGTCGATGAGGTGCCAGCGCCGCGTCGGCGCGCCGGAGAGGACGAGGAGGTGGGGCCGCCAGTTCTTCGCATCGGCCTCGTCGCGGAGCCGCATCAGCCCGGCGCGCGTGATCGCCATCCACAGCCCGCTCCGCACGTCGCCCCACGCCGACTCCAGGCTCCGCCGCTCCAGCCACACGTAGACGCCGAGCACGAAGAGCACGGCCACGACCGTCGCCGCCGCGTTGATGAGGAACATCACGGCCACGCAGCCGAGCGCGCCGAGGAGCGAGAACGCCCAGTGGACCTGGAACGTCGGCCGGAACGACGGGCTCCGCAGGAACCGCTCGATGCCCGCCGCGATGTTGAGCACGCCGTAGGTCGTGAGGAAGAACATCGTGAGGACGGGCGCGATCAGGTTGAGGTCGCCGAAGTAGACGGCGACGAGCGCGAGCGCGAGCGTGAGGACGGTCCCGGCGCGCGGCGCGTCGTCGTCGCCGGAGCCCTTGCCGAGCCAGCCGAGCTTGCGCGGCAGCACGCCGTCGCGCGCGAGGGCCTGCAGCACGCGCGGCGCACCGAGGACCGAGCCGAGCGCGCTCGACAGCGTTGCGCCCCAGACGCCGAGCAGGATCGCGTCGCCCCAGTACGCCATCTTCCGCATGATGAGCGGGTCCGCGATCAGCGTCGCCGCGTCGGCGCGCATCGCGAGGAGGACCGGGAGCGCCATGTAGATGAGGTAGCCCACGCCGACGGCGGCGAACGTCCCGCGCGGGATCGAGCGGCTCGGGTCGCGGAGGTCGCCCGACATGTTGACCCCGGCCATGATCCCCGTGACGGCGGGGAAGAACACGGCGAAGACGACCCAGAACGGCTCGCTCAGCCGGTCCGCCGCGCCCCACATCTCGATACTCGTCTCCTCGATCGGGCTCCCGAAGAGGAGGGAGACGAGCGAGAGCGCAATCGCGGCCATGATGAAGTACTGCGCCCGGATCGCCGTCTTCGCCGAGACGAGCGCGAGCACGGCCACCGCCACCGTCGTCACGAGCCCGACGACCTTCTCGTTCACCGCCGGGAACGCCCGCCCGACGCTCTCCGCGAAACCGATCGTGTAGAGCGCGATCGAGAGCGCCTGCGCGAGGTAGAGCGGGATGCCGACCGCCCCGCCCGTCTCGATCCCGAGCGAGCGGCTGATCATGTAGTACGCCCCGCCCGCCCGCACCCGCTGGTCCGTCGAGATCGCCGCGATCGAGAGCGCCGTCAGAAACGTGATCGCCGTCGAGAGCGTGACGATGAGCAGCGCCCCGAGCAGGCCGACGTTGCCGACCACCCACCCGAAGCGGAGGTACATGATGACGCCGAGGATCGTCAGGATCGACGGCGTGAAGACGCCGCCGAACGTGCCGAGCCCGCCCTCTTTGCCGGGGGCGACGAGTTCGTGCGGGGGACGGAGGCGCTGACGGAGACGGCGGAGCATGAGCCGGGGGCGGGGCGAGCGGGCCGCGAAGGATAACGCAGCGGGCCCTCCGAATGCACGACTCGGAGGGCCCGCCTGTCACGTGGCGACCCGCGAAGGCCGCTGACTCCGTGCGCTCACTTCGGGTCGAACTTCGTCCCCGGCGTGCGCGAGGCCGCGTTCGGCTTCACGTCTTTGATGTCGGCGTTCGTGCCCGAGCCCTGCGGCATCGGCCCGGCCGCGCTGGAGTTCTCCTGCACCACGCCGGGGTCGTCGGCTGTTCCGACGCGCGGGTTCGGGACGCCGCTCCGGCCGAGCGCCCGCCCAGCACTCGCGAGCAGGCCCCCGAGCCGTTCGATCTTCGACGTGACGGCGTCGTCGTCGGCCTGGTCGGCGGCCTCGGTCGTCTGCTCACCGAGGCGTTCGAGGATGCGGCCCACCTCGCCGCCGTCGATGGGTTTGGCCGCGAGGGCGGCGCGCAGCTCGCCGAGGACGGTGGCGACGCCGTTCATCCCGTCGTGGTCGGCGAGGGTGTCGAGCCAGCGTTCGATCGTGGAGCGGGCGGCGGCGGGGGAGAGCGCGGCCACACCGCCGTCGAGGACGCCGAGGGTGGCGTCGAGTTGCTGGCGGGCGTCGGTGGTCTGGTTCGAATTCATAACGGGAGAGGGGCGAATAATGAAGAGATGAGGTGCTGCACGCAGACGGGCGGGTCCGCAGACGGGCGGGTCCTACGAGTCGCGCTCGTCGGGATCGGGCGCGAGGCCCTTCTCGGTCTGCGAGACGGGCGCGCTCGCCGGGCCGTCGAGGACGTTTTGCTGATGGGCCTCGACGGGTTCGGCGCCGAGCGTCGTCCCCGCGCGGGAGAGGAGGGTGCCGAGGCGTTCGAGCTTCGGCGAGAGGCGGGCGTCGTCGGCGTCGGCCGCCGCGCTCGTGGTCTGCTCGCCGAGGCGGAGGAGGAGGCTGCCGATGGCGGGACCGTCGAGCCGATCGGATTGGAGTTCATCCTTGAGCTCAGCGAGGAGGTTGGCGATCGCGTGGAGGTCGTCGCGCTCGGCGTTTTTTAGCGTGCCGTACCACGTGTCGATCACGCCGATCGCGGTGCCCGGAGCGAGCGAGGTGACGCCGGCTTCGAGCGCGGCCGACGTGTTCTCGAGGTCGCGCTGGTACGTGTCGTCGAGGCCGGAGCCGCCGGTGATGTCGGAGGAAGTAAGCATGAGAGAGGGGAAAGGAGAGGAGGGGAATAGAGAAGAGAGGAGAAGCAGGGAGCGGTCAGGCGTCGGCGGCGCGGGGGCCGCGGAGGGCGTGGCCGGCGTGGAGGAGCACGTTCCCGAGCCGCTCGACGGCCTTGCCGATCTCCTCGCGCTCGGCCTCCTTCGCCGCCGCGACCGTCTGCTTGCCGAGCCGGGCGAGGATCTCACCGATGGCGTCGCCGTCGAGGTCGGGGCCGAGCAAGCTGGCCTTCAGCTCCCCGAGCCCGTTGGCGATCTCGTTGAGGTCGGCACGGTCGGACTCGTCGAGGATGCGGTGCCAGTCGTCGATCCGGTTGACGGATTTGGAGAGGGAGAACTGGTCGAGGCCGCGTTCGAGGTCGTCGATCGTAGCGTTGAGTTCGGCGGCTTGCACGCCTTCGGGGAGGGACTCGATCATGGGGAGAGGGGCGGAGAGAGGAGAGGAGGGAAGCGGGGCGGGCGTCAGCCGGCCCCGTCGCCGGAGGCCAGCTCAGCGGGGGTGAGGAGGGGCTTGCCATCGGTCAGGAACGTCTGGCGGGCGGCCTCGGCCACCTTCCCCGTCGAGTAGGCGTCCGACGCCCCGCCGATGAACCCGCCGAGGATGGGGAGGCTGCGCCGCGGGAGCCGGCTCGTGACGACCTTCTTCGCCGTCCACTTCGTCGCACGCGTCGCCACGCCGACGGCGCCTTCGGCGAGGAAGCGGATGCCGCGCTCGGCGAGCTTCACGGCCGAGCGGTCGAAGACCTCCGCTGCCTCGTCGCTCTCCTGCAGGTGCTCGGCGTCGGACCCGCTGACGAGGCAGGCAATCGAGCGCTTGCGGACCTCGTCGTCGTGGATGTCGTGGCCGCCCATGAACGCCGTCGCGGCGCAGAGGTGGAGTTGGAGCGTCGCCACGCCGATGATGTTGGCGGGGAGCGTGATGGGGAGCGTGATGAACCCGCCGAGCCCGAACACGAAGCCGGTGCTGCCGCAGAGGAGGGTGTACGTGCCCGTCATCTCTTCGGCGCGTTCGTGGAGCGTGCCGGGGCCGGCGAGGAAGCGGGCGGCGGTTTCGGCGGGCGTTCCGAGGACGGGGAGGCCGTCGACGGCGCGGTTATAGAGCGGCTTGAGGAGGAGTGATTTCATCGAAGGGCGGGGGAAGGAAGGGAAGTGGAGAGGTATACCGGCGGGCCGTGCGATGGGTTGCGTGCCGGGCCGGAAGTGGTGCCGGAAGCCGCCCCGGTCTCACGCCGTGTAGCGGTCGAGGTAGTCGTCGATCTCGGAGCGTATCGTGCGGCGGAGCGGGCGGAGCATGAGCCCGAGGCGGACGGTGACGCGGACGGAGTCGGGCGCGGCGTGGAAGTGGCCGTCGAACCCCGGCCCCTGCGCGACGAGCGTGTCGCCCTCCCAGTACGCCTCCAGCGTCATGTGATCGGCCAGCTCGTGGACGACTTCTTCGGCGGCGTGGCGGGCCCCGTCGAGGCCGAGGTCGTGGCGGCGGGTCACGTCGATGTGCGCCATGGTCAGAGCAGGTTCGGTGGGAGGGAAGTCAGCAGCCGAAGTAGAGGAGAATGGCGGGGAGTGTCAGCCAGAGGAGGCCTTTGACGAGGAAGAAGAGGAACCCCGCCGCCCCGAAGCGCTTGAGCCACGTCGTACTTTTGCGCGCTCCAGCAGCGGGCGGACGGTCAGGAGAGTCTGGCTCGAGAGGTTCGGACATCGGGCGTAGGCGGCTGACGAGGTCCAACGCCGTCTCCCGCGCTCGTGATTCCAACCACCGCTTTCCCGCTCGTCCCCATGATCGAACCCTTCCTCGGCCTCCACCCCCGCCTCGACGGCGCCAACTTCGTCGCTCCCACCGCCGCCGTCATCGGCGACGTGACGCTCGGCCGCGACGCGAGCATCTGGCACGGCGCGAGCCTGCGCGGCGACGTCCACTTCATCCGCATCGGCGCAGGTTCGAACGTGCAAGACAACGCGACCGTCCACGTCAGCCGGGGGACGCACCCCTGCGTGATCGGCGACGGGGTGACGATCGGGCACAACGCCGTCGTCCACGGCTGCACGGTCGAGGACGACTGCCTGATCGGGATGGCTGCCGTCGTGCTCGACGGGGCGGTCATCGGGGCGGGGAGCCTCGTCGGGGCCGGGGCGCTCGTCACCGGCGATACGATCATCCCGCCGCGCTCGCTCGTGCTCGGCTCGCCCGCGAAGGCCGTCCGCTCGCTGACGGACGAGGAGGAGGAGCGCATCCGCGCGAATGCCGCGCACTACGTCCGCATGAGCGCGATGTACCGCGGTGAGGTGACGCCCGAGGTGAACCCGTTCTACGAGCGCGCCGACGGCTGAGACGCCGATGAGGATCTCGCTCTTTTGAGAAGCTCAGCGAACCGTTTCTACGTGTCATCCCGAGCGCAGCCGAGGGATCTCTAACGAGTAACGCGGTGCCTTGGAGAGATCCTTCGACAAGCTCAGGATGACACTGATGAGCGTTTCTCAACAGAGCAAGAGGCCCTAACAACCCCCCCCACCTTGTCATTGCGAGGAGCGCAGGGACTCGTCCCGAAGTGACGCGGCAATCTCCAGTTTGCTGTACTTCAGTTTGCTGTAATCGGGAGATGGGCTGCGCCGAGCCTTCGGATTGCCGCGCTCCTTTACTCGCCTCCGACGACGTAGGATGTGCAGAGAATGTGAGACAGAAAAGGGAGAGGGTTGTAATCGTGGTTAGGGATAGCGTATTCTCGGCGCTGAATTTCTAACCCGGTGCTCTCTTGCTACGTGCTCTGCCCCTCCGTATCGCCGCGCTCCTGCTGCTCCCGCTCGTCGCCGGGTGCAGCGGCAGCCGCCCCGCCGCGCCGGCCGTCCCGCTCCCCGCCGGCCTGAGCCCGTCCGAGCAAAAGCTGTGGACGACGAGCGCGTACGAAGTCGAACGGCTGCAGCGGAGCGGCCTCGTCAACGCCGACCCGGCCCTCACCGCGTACGTGCAGGAGGTGGGAATGCGCCTCGTACCCGAGCGGCTGAACGTCCCGGCGACGTTTCGCTTCCACGTGGTGATGGACCCCGACGCGAACGCCTTCGCGCTGCCGGACGGCAACATCTACGTCCACCTCGGCCTCCTCGCCCGGGTCCAGCGCGAGGATCAGCTTGCCCAGGTGCTCGGCCACGAAGTGCGCCACGTCACCGGCCGCCACTCGGCTGTGAAATACGACCAGGCGCGCGGGATCGCGGGCGCCACGCAGGTGCTCAGCGTGGCAGCGGCCATCGGGTTCGGGGCGATGGGCGGCGGCGGGGTCCAATTCTGGGGCGGCGTCTCCCAGCTCGGCCTCGCGCTCACCGCGAGCGCCGCGATCAACGGCCACGGCCGCGCCGCCGAGGAGGACTCCGACCTCTACGCCGTCCAAGCGATGGATGCCGAGGGGTACGACCTCTGCGCGGCGACCGAACTGTTCGAGTTGCTCCTCGCCGAGCACGGGCAGGCATCGGCCGCGACGACGTTTTTCTACGGCAGCCACCCCCAACTCACGAAGCGAATGGCGTACACCCGCGAGCGCGCCGAGCACCTCCACGGCGGCGACCTCGCCTGCGAGCCGGCCCCGCGCGACAGCGTGTACCTCGCCCGCACGGCCGGCGTCCGCGCCGCCCAGGTCGAACTCTGGGTGCGGTCCGAGCGCTTCGACCGCGCGTTGGAGGCCGCGGACCGCGCGCTCGCCGTTGACTCGACCGACGCGTACCTCCGGTTCTGGCGCGCCGAAGCGCTCCGCCTCGGCCCCGAGGACGCGGCATCGCGACAGCAGGCCGAGGACGACTACTGGCGCGCCACCGAGCTCGACACGACGTACGCCGCGCCGTACCGCGGGATCGGCCTCCTCGCCGAAGAGGACGGTGATGCCGAGGCGGCCATCGATGCCTACGACTACTACCTCTACCTCGACCCCGAGGCGAAGGACCGGCGCTACATCCAACACCGCATCGCCACGCTGCGCGGTGCGGGCAGCGACGCTGTCGAAACCGAATCCACCGAAACCAACGAGTCCACCGACGGGGAGTAGCCCACGCGCGCCCTCGCCTCAACCAACGTTTACGACGAATATGCACCACGCACGCTCCCTCTTCCTCCTCCTCGCCGTGGCGACGCTCGCCGGGTGTACGACCACGCTCCGGACGAGCGAGAGCTTCGACCAGGAACGCGCTTCCATCGAGGCGATCGCCGTCATGCCGCCCGAGGTGAGCTACCAGCTCCGCACCGCGACGCTCAGCGAGATGTCGCCCGAGACGGCCATCGAGGTCAACGCCGTCGTCCTGCAGGCGCTCGAAAACGTGCTCGCCGAGTCGCGCTTCGCCGTCGCCCCGCTCGCGCTCACGGACAGCCTGCTCGCGGCCGACGCCGACCTCGCGCTCGGGCTGACGCGGGCGCGCGAGAGCTTCGGCCTCGCCGCCGACTCGCTCCGGGCGACAAAGCACAAAGTGCTCACGCTCACCGTCGACCCCGAAGTCGGGCAGTTCGCCGACCAGGCCGACGCCGACTACCTCCTCTTCGCTCGCGGCGCCAGCTTCGGAAGCTCGACGGGCGCGTCGGCGCGCGACGCCGTCGTCGCCGTCGCTAGCCTGCTGCTCTTCGGCGGGGCCGGGATCTCGCAGCAGAAGGGTATCGTGCTGGAGCTCGCCCTCGTCAACGCGAATACGGCCGAGGTCGTGTGGTACAACCGCAACAAGCCCGGCCAGACGAGCTTCGACCCGCTCGACGTGGACAGCATCGAGAAGCTGTGCACGGCCCTCCTCAAGCCGCTGGCAGGGCCGAAACGGTCGTAGGCTGCGAGGGCTAACCGGCAGGCCTCGGGGCCGGGGCAGAGGGCGCCTCGGCCCCTTTCTGTGGAGCGCGCGTGAAAGCCGTTATTCCAGCCGGCGTCGGTGTAACAGCCTCCGTTGCGCCCCCGTATCGCAGGCCGTATCCTGTCAGTCCGTTCCACGATCCGGGCGCGCCATGCTGGATGTTTATTGGATCTGCCTCGTCGGAGGATTGATCTTCTCCGTGCTCACGCTCCTCCTCGGCGACGTGCTCGACGGGGTGCTCGATGGGCTCGACGGGATCGACTTCCTCGACCCGCTCTCGATCGTCGGCGGGCTGACGGTCTTCGGCGGCGCGGGCGTTGTGCTCACGGAGTCGATGGACCTTGGCGGCGCAACGACGACCGCTGCCGCCGCCCTCATCGGCGTCGGGCTCGCCGTGCTGATGCACTTCGTCTACGTCCGCCCGATGAAGCGGAGCGAGAACTCGACGGGCTTCTCGCTGCGCGAGTACCACGGCAAGCTCGGCGAGGTCATCACCACGATCCCGGCGACGGGCTACGGCGAGGTCCTCGTCAAGATGGGCGCGGGCAACACGTTCCGCACCGCCGCCTCGTTCGACGGCGCGCCGATCCCGCAGGGGACCCGCATCGTCGTCGTCGAGATCCGTGACGGCGACCTGCTCGTGACGCCGTTCGACGAGTTGACGCCGGTGGATGGTTCGCCTCCGTCCGGCTCGCCCTCTCGCCTGCCCGCCGCCTGATTTCGACCAACCGTGCCATCCCGTACAGACGCAGCATGCTGCGTCTCTACCTGCAACCCGACTCGGAGGATTTATGGACCCGACCCTGCTCGCGCTCATCATCACGATTTCCGCCATCGTTCTGCTCGTGATGGTCCTCGCGTCGCGGTATAAAACCGTCAGCCCGGACGAGGCCATGATCATCACCGGCGCGGCGATGGGTGGCAAGAACGTCCTCACCGACGAGTCTGGCCGCCGCGTCAAGATCGTGCGCGGCGGCGGGGCGTTCATCGTCCCGATCGTGCAGCAGCGCGAACGGCTCTCGCTCCTCTCGCACAAGCTCGACGTGATGACGCCGGAGGTCTACACCGCCGAGGGCGTCCCCGTGATGACCGACGGCGTGGCCGTCATCAAGGTGGGCTCATCGGTGGAGGACGTGGCGACGGCGGCCGAGCAGTTCCTCGGCAAGCCCGACGAGGAACTGCGGGCCGAGGCTCGCGAGGTCCTCGAAGGCCATCTCCGCGCCATCCTAGGGACGCTGACCGTCGAGGAGGTCTACCGCAACCGCGACAAGTTCGCGCAGGAGGTGCAGTCTGTCGCCGCGCGGGACTTGAAGAAGATGGGGCTCCAGATCGTGAGCTTCACGATTAAAGATGTCCGCGACAAGAACGGCTACCTCGAAGCGCTCGGCCGCCCGCGCATCGCCGCCATCAAGCGCGACGCCGACATCGCTGAAGCCGAGGCCATGCGCGACGCCAGGATCAAAAAGGCCGAGGCCGACGAGAACGGCCAGAAGGCCGAGCTCCTCCGCGACACGAACGTGGCGGAGGCGACGAAGGACAAGGAACTGAAGGTCGCCGCGTTCAAGCGCGATCAGGACACGGCCAAGGCCGAAGCCGACCTCGCCTACGCCGTGCAGGAAGCGACGAGCCAGCGCCTCGTCGTCGAGGAGCAGATGCAGGTGGAACTCGTGCGGAAGCAGCGCGAGGTCGAGCTCGAAACCCTCGAGATCGAGCGGCGCGAGCGGGAGTACGACGCCGAGGTGAAAAAGAAGGCCGACGCCGAGCGCTACCGCGTCGAGCAGGCGGCGGAGGCCGCCAAGAGCCAGCGCATCCGCGAGGCGGAGGCCCAACAGTTCGCCATCGAGGCCGAGGCGAAGGCTCGCGCCGAGGGGACCCGCGCCGAAGGCTCCGCCGAGGCCGACGTCATCCGTGCGAAAGGCCTCGCCGAAGCCGAGGCCAAAGAGAAGCTCGCCGAGGCGTTCGAGAAGTACGGCGAGGCGGCCGTGCTCGATATCCTCGCGAAAATGCTGCCCGAGCTCGCCGGCCGCATCGCCGAGCCGATCGGGAAGATCGACAAGATCTCGGTCGTGGACGGCGGCGGCGGGCAGGGTGCGACGCGCGTCGCGGGCTACGTCACCGAACTGATGGCGTCGTCGAACGAGATGCTGAGCAACGTCGCCGGCGTCGATCTCAACGCGCTTGCCCGCCGGCTCGTCGGTGCGTCGGACGACACGCCGCGCGTCCCACCCCGGCTCGCCCAACCCCCGGCGCCCGCCCGTGGCGACGGCGACTCGGTGGAGCCGGAGCCGCGAGACAACACATAAACCCTCTGCGCGCGCCCAAACCAGCCCGACCTATTCGTTCTCTCCTGATTTCCCCGTCGCATGCACGACGCGCCCCACCCCACCGTTCTCGTCCTCATCGGTGTGTCCGGCATCGGCAAGACGAGCGTGGGGCGCGCCGTGGCGGAGCAACTCGGCTGGGCGTTCTTCGATGCCGATGACTTCCACCCGGCCGCGAACGTGGCAAAGATGCGAGCGGGGGAGGGGCTGACCGACGCCGACCGCGACCCGTGGCTCGACGCCGTCCGAGCGGTCATTGAGCGGGGGCTCCGCGAGGGCACGCCACTCGTTCTCGCCTGCTCAGCGCTGAGGGCGTCGTACCGTGCGCGCTTACACGCGGGCCATCCGCAGGTGCAGTTCGTATGGCTCGACGTAGCAGCGACGGAGATCGCGGAGCGGTTGGCATCGCGGGAAGACCATTTTGCCGGCCCCGATCTGCTGGCGAGTCAACTCGATACGTGGGAGCCCCCGGCACGCCACGAGGCCGTGCACGTCCGGGCCAACGGGACCGTGAACGAGGTCGCGCGACGCGTGGTCGCCACGCTCGCACTCCCACGCATCTCGGAGTAACGACGCCGGCTAGCTCGACCGAACCCGCTTCTTGACCGGCTTGTCGTCGTACTCGACGGGCTGCCCGAGGTGATCCTTGCCTTCCTCGAACAGTTCGAGGTACGACGTGACGGGATAGCGGTCCCCGTAGATCTCCTTCATCTTCTGGTAGCGCAGCTTGCACGCCATCTTGAAGGCGGTCTCCTCGCCGTACTTCCGGATCGAGAACGACGTCCCGCGTGCTTCGCCGGGGGCCGGATTCCAGGAGACGGCGTAGACCTCGTGGCGGTGACCGTGACGATCGCGCTTAAACGTGCGCGACACGCCGAGTACGCCCGTGGCGTTGTTCTTGTTGTGCCGGATGAGACGCCGTTTCGGCTCGCTCTCTGGCATGGCATCGACCTCTTCCTTCAGGCTCTCGCGGTACTTCAGGGCTTGCTGGAATGCGTCCTCTTTGCTCCCGCACTTCCGATCGCTGAAGAGCTTGGAGTAGGTCTTTCCGTGCCGATAGACACGGACTTGCCACCCGTGAGTCGAGTCGGAATCGATACGAATAACTCCCTTTGCTCTCGGCATGGATCTGGGTCTCCTGGTGGACTAAGTTGGGCCTGGGTGGGACAATATATGGCGTACCCACGGAGAATACACCCCTTTTCCTAATTGCGCACCGCAAGCAGCGGATTTTAAAGTACTCCGCTTTAGTAATGAACCTGGACCCTAACTAGTATGATGCCGACTACGGGTTTTGACCCGGCCGTTAGCCATCACGACCCGGCCGGGATCCGTCGGTAGCGGGCGAGGACGCCGCAGTACACGCCGTACGCGACGAACCCGAGGGCAACGACCCCGAGCAGGTACGGCCCATAGGGCTGTGCGGCGAGCGTGTCGAGCGCGCCTTCTAAGCCACGCGCTTCTTCCGGGTTCGCGGTGAGAGCGGCCTGGATTAAGAAAACGCCGATGATGCCGAACACCACGCCGCGCGCCGCGAGCCCGGCCTGCCCCACGCGCTTCGTCCACGTCCGCTCGGTCGCGCTCATCTCGCCGGTCTTCAGCTTGTCGAAGAACTCGGCCTCGTACGCCTTGTAGAGCTGGTAGAGGCCGATCCCAATCGTGATGGCGCCGGCGATGCCGACGAGCCACACGCCAAACGGCTGTGCCATGAGTTTCGCCGTCCACGTGTCGGCCCCGCTCTCACCCCCGCTTCCACCGTTGCCGAGTAGGAGCCGCAAGGCCGCCCACCCGAGCCCGGCGTAGATCACGCCGCTGCCGAAGTAGCCGATCCGTTTGATGACGCCCTCGGCGTCGGTCCCTTTGTTGTCCGGGTCGAGGAAGGCCTGGACGAAACGCCAGAGGGCATAGCCGAACAGCCCGATGGCGGCGGCACCGACGAGGATTTGGCCGAAGGGTCCGTCCGCGATCGTCCGGAGCACGCCGCGCGACCCGCTCGTCTCGCCGCCCGAGCCGAAGGCCGCCATCACGGCGAGCACGCCGATAAGGCCGTAGACGACGCCTTTGACGGCGTACCCGAAGCGGGCGAGTTTCTCGACGGTATCGCTGTGCGCAGCCTGTTGCGGAGAGGGGTGATTCATGACGAGAAGAGATGAGGTGAGAAGAGAGGGGAATGGACAAGGCATTGGAGCCGAGCGCGCCCTATCCTCCCCTTCAACCTGTCAGCGTGCCGCTGGTTCGATGCGGTTAGCTCGCGCGGACCGGGTTCGTTACTCACGCAGAGACCCACGATGAATCTCCACGACTTCGCCTCGTCATTCCCGTCCTCCCTGTTGGACGAGGTGGGGCATCGGCCCTACCCCGTTCCCGGTCGGCCGTGGGTACTGCGGCAGACGTGGCGGAGGCTGCTCTTCCTCCACTGGCCCGTCCCGGTCGCGGTACTGCGGGGCTTAATTCCTCCGGTGTTCGAGGTGGACACGTTCGACGGGGAAGCATGGCTAGGCGTGGTCCCGTTCGAGATGGAGGGCGTCCGTCCACGCGGTCTGCCCGCCGTCTCACGCCTCTCCGACTTCGCCGAGTTGAACGTGCGAACGTACGTCCGGCATCGCGGGAAGCAGGCCGTGTATTTCTTCAGCCTCGACGCGGCGAGCCGCCCGGCCGTGCGGATAGCGAGGGGGCTATTCCACCTCCCATACTTCGATGCGCACATGGCCGTGGCGGAGTCGGACGCGGCCGTGCACTACCACAGCTACCGCACGCATCGGGGAGCGAGACCGGCGACATTTGTCGGCGCCTACCGGCCGACCGGACCCGCGGCGCAGAGCGAACCGGGCACGCTCGATCACTGGCTGACGGAGCGGTACGCGTTCGGGACGACGGACCGGCAGGGGCGCGCCGTGCTCGGGGAGATCCACCACCCGCCGTGGCCGCTCCAGCCCGCCGAGGCCGAGGTGCAGACAAACACGATGGCGGAGGCGGCCGGCATCGGGTTGCCGGACACGCCGCCGCTGCTGCACTACGCCGAGCGGATCGACATGCTCGGCTGGGCGCCGAAGCGGGTCGAGTGAATCGGCTGGAAGACTCAGCGGAGTTGTCGGGAGCCGTCGGTCTGGAAGAGGTAGCGGAACGTGTAGTAGCGGAAGCCCACGTCGGGGGCGATCTCGGCAGGGCCGGGGGCACCGAGGTAGTAGCTGTCGATCTGCACCTTCGCGTAGCGTCCGTCGGCGGTGCGGACGGCGAGGACGACGGGACGCGGTGAGACGATGCCGGTCGCGAAGTCGTAGTCGTACCACCCGTTGCCGGCGCCGCCCGGAATCGCCGTCTCCATTCTGTCGATGCCCTGGTCTACGACGTAAGCCTCCGATGGCGGCGCTTCGGTGACGGCCGCGAAGCTCGTGTCGTGGAGCACGACGACGCCCCCTTCGCCCGGTCCGGACGAGCCGCCGTTGACGAGGATCGTCGTGGACTTGAAGGCAAGGTCCCACTTCGCAGAGGCGGAGTCGGCGGCGGGGACGACGGTGCCATCGCGGAGGCTGTAGAACGTGTAATGGCCGTCCTCGCCCCGGGCGTCCAGGTCTGCCACGGTCACCACAGTGGGTGTCGGCGCAGGCCGCGTGGAGAGGCACGCCGTGAGGAGGAGGGGGAGGGCCGCGAGAGCAAGATAACGGGGGCGCATGGCGTGGGGAGTCATTCGAGAGCGGGAGGAGGCTACGTTGCGTAATCCGTTCGGGTCGCGGCGGTTGAATGAATTTTCTGCGGGGGGCGATGGCATGGTAGGTGCTCGTCGTCCGTTGTACCATGAAACGGGTTGCTGTTTCGCGCGTCGTAAGCGGTAGCCCCTCTCCACTCCGACCGCTCCCCCCGTGCACCGCATCGCCGCCCGTAACCGTTTGCTCGCGCGCCGCTCCCGCCAGCGGATGCGGCAGGCACGGGCCGCGCTCGCTGCCCAGCGGCAGCGGCTCCGCGAGGAGATCGCCAGCGGGGTGACGCACGGGATCGGGTTGCTGCTGGCCGTCGCGGCGGTGCCGGTGCTCATCGTGCTCGGCGCGCTCCGCGGCGACGCCGTCCACGTCGCCGGCTTCACGGTCTACGGCTCCTCGCTCGTCCTCGTCTACGCGACGTCGACGCTCTACCACGCCTTCCAGCAGCCGCGGCTCAAGCACGTCTTTCGCATCCTCGACCACGCGGCGATCTACCTCCTCATCGCGGGGACGTACACGCCGGTCACCCTCTTGAGCATGAACGGGCCGTGGGGGTGGACGCTGCTGACGCTCGTGTGGGCGCTCGCCGTGTTCGGCTGCGTGTTCAAGCTGTTCTTCGTGGACCGCTACGAGGGCTTTTCAACGGTGCTCTACCTCGTGATGGGGTGGCTCGTCGTCCTCGTCATCAAGCCGTTCCTCGCTGGGGTGCCGACCGTGCCGCTGCTGTGGCTGATCGCGGGCGGGCTGTGCTACACCGTAGGCGTCGTGTTCTTCGTGTGGGAACGGTTGCCGTACAACCACGCCGTGTGGCACCTCTTCGTCATCGGTGGGAGCGCGTGCCACTACGTCGCGATGCTGCTCTATGTGTGGTGAGTCGCGACGTGTGGGGGTACGGAGGGGTGGGAGTAAAATCACGTCCACACGTCCACACCTAAAGCTTCCGATCCTTCCAGTTGATCTCGGGGAAGAAGAGGAGGACGGTGGGGAGCGTGACGAGGTAGAAGAACAGATACGCTTCGAAGGCGGGGAACGTCCGCAGCAGTCCGCGCCGCCGGCTCGGGCCGAGGGCCGTCCAGAGCACCGCGAAGTCCGCACCGACCTTGACCGCGAGGACCGCGAGCGTGGGGCCCGGCGCGACGAACAGGCCGACTAGCGGGAGGAGGTGTGCGAGGTGCGTGAGGGCGTACGCGGCGTAGACCGCCGGCCGCGCTTTCATTCCCCCGCGCGCCCAGCGCCGACGCTGTTGGTACACGTCGGTGATGCGGTGGAGCGGAAGCGTGACGTTGCGGAGCGCGGGGTCGGCGGGGTAGCGGAGGCGGGCGTCGGTCTGCTCGTGGATGCTCTTGAAGAGCATGTAGTCCTCGGTCACCGAGAACGGGAGCGCGGGGTAGCCGCCGACGGCCTCGTAGAGCGAGCGGCGGAACGCCATGTTGTTACCCATCGCGGTGAGCGGCCGGCCGGCCTCGGCGAGGACGGAGGAGACGGCGAGGAGGTACGCCCAGTCGAGCGCCTGCAACTCGCTCAGCCGGTCATCGGGCGTGTCGATGTACGTCTGGCCGCAGACCATCCCCGTCTCGGGGTCGTCGAAGTAGGCGACGAGGCTGCGGGCCCACTCCGGCGGCGGCGCGCAATCGGCGTCGGAGACGAGGAGGATGTCGTGGTCGCAGGCCTCGACGGCGGAGTGGATGGCGAGGGCCTTGCCCCGGAGCGTGCCGTAGGGCGCGGGCACGTCGACGGCGTGCACGGTTGGCAGCACGGCCGGAGGCCCGCTTTGGTCGTCGTCGAGGTCGTCGCCCGCGAGCACGGCGGCGGCGGTGCGGACGCGGTAGCGCTCGATCACGGCCGCCGTCCCGTCCGTCGAGTGGTCGTCGGCGACGAAGATGTCGATCCGGTCGGCGGGGTAGTCCTGCGCGAGGAGGGCGTCGAGGCAGCGCGAGAGCCGGGTCTCCTCATTCCGCGCCGCCACGAGCACGGCGATGCGCGGGAGTGGAGCCGTCGCCACGGGCCGATGCCGCCGCGACAGCCGGGCCGTGAGCACGGCGAGGCCGAGCATCAGCGCGGCGTAGATGGCGGTGGGAAGGAGGAGGAACGTCATGCGGGGGCGCGGTCGAGCGAGGCGCGGTCGAACGAAGCAGGGTCGAGCGAGGCGAAGCGGTAGCCGTCGGCCAGGAGGTAGGGGAGGGCGCGGGCGAGGGCCGTCGGCGTCACGCGCCGGGCGTGTCCCCCCTCGTGCAGCACGATCACGGAGCCCGGCCGCGCACTCCCGACGACGCGCTGAAAGACGACCTCCGCAGTGGCCGAAGATAGGAAGTCCCCGGGCATCACGTCCCACATCACCATCCGCTGCCCGCGCGCCCGGCACCACGCCCGCATCGCGAACGTGAAGTGGCCGTACGGGGGCCGCATCCACCGCACGGCCTCGCCGGTCACGTCCTCCAGCGTCGCCGTCGCCCGCTCCATCTCGGCGGTGACGGTCGCGGCGGGCGTCTTCCACGGGTCGGGGTGCGTGTCGGTGTGCTGCCCCACGACGTGCCCCGCGTCGCGGATGGCGCGGACGAGGTCGGGGCGGCGGCGTGACGGGGCACCGAGCAGGAAGAACGCAGCCGGGACCTCATAGCGAGCGAGGAGGTCGAGGAGGGCGGGCGTCGCCTCGTCGGGGCCATCGTCGAAGGTGAGGTAGAGCGTGCGCGAGCCGTCGTTCCGCCGCCAGAGGAGGTCGGGGAAGAGGCGGGCCGCCGTGCGCGGGGCCGCAGCGCCGAGAAAAAGCGTGAGCGCGCTCATCGGTCGATCCGCCGGCCCTTCCACTCGTAGCCGCCGAGGGCGCCGGCCGCGCCCATCGCCACGATGTACGGGAGGTGGAGGAGTTGAGCGGGGAGGAAGTACGCCATCAACCGAGCGCGTCCGAAATGGCGACACGCAGGGCCGAGCAGGGCCGCTTCGGGGAGGGCTTTGAGCGCGAACCCGGTCAGCAGCGGGAGCGCCAGCCCCGGCACGAACGGCAGCGCGAGCAGGCCGCCGAGGAGCACGACGTAGAACGTGTAGATCGCCCCGATGAGCGCGACGAGCGCGGGGTGCGGGTAGTGCGCGCCCTTCGACGCCCACCGGCGGCGCTGCTCGAAGAAGGCGCCGGGGCTGTCCGGCGCATCCGTCAGCACGGCGGCGTTGGGGTCGGGGCAGAAGCGGACGCGCCAGTCCGTCGTGTACGCGATCTTCTGCATCAGCAGTTCGTCGTCGCCCGAGGTCAGGTGGTCGATCCCGCTAAACCCGCCGAGGTCGTGGAACACGTCCCTGCGGTACGCCACGTTCGCCCCGTTGCACAGGTTCGGCCGGCCGATCCCGATCGCGCCCGCGCCGACGGCGACGAGCCCGAGGAATTCGAGCGCCGCCACGTCCGCGGCCGGACTGCCGGTCGGGTAGAGCACCGGCCCGGAGACGAGCGCCGTGCCGTCGTCGAACGTCGCGGCCATCGTCCGAATCCAGCCGGGGGGGACCGTGCAGTCGGCGTCGGTCGTGAGGATGATCTCGCCGCGCGCGTGCTCGATGCCTTTCTCGATCGCGCGCTTTTTGTGGGCGCGGGCGCGGTCCTCGTTCTCCGGCATCGAGATGAGACGGAGGCGCGGTGGCTCATCGTCCGATTCGAACCCGGCCGGGATGGCGGCCTCGTTGTAGCGCGCCATCGCCCGACGCACGAGGTCCGGCGTCGCGTCGCCCGAGAGGTCGTCGACGACGAGGACTTCGAAGCGGTCCTCGGGGTAGTCCCCGGCGAAGATCGAGTCGAGGCAGGCGGTGATCGACGCCGCTTCGTCGCGCGCCGGAACGATGACGGTAACGTGTGGGGGTGTGGACGTGTGGAGGTGTGGACGTGGGGAGGGCCCGTCCTCCCTTTCCCGCACGACGCGGCGGAAGCCGACGGCGAAACTGCCGATCGCGAGGGCGTAGACCAACCCCGACCCAAGCAGGATCGCCGCGAATACGCCCATCACGAGCGGACCTCCACCGGCGCGGGCACGGGGCCGTCGTCCGGCGTCAGCCGCAGCTTCAGCACGAACGGCAGGCCGACGAGCGACGGCAGCAGGAGGTTGACGCAGAACAGCAGGAACGCCGCGTTGAACGCCGCCGCCGCCGCGATCCCGAGCGCGCCCATGAAGTAGACCGCCGCGCCCTCGCGGATGCCGAGGTCGGCGAGCGTGAACGACGGGATCGCGCTCTTGGCGAAGAACACGAGCGCCACGCCGCCCGCCGCCGCCAGCCAGCTCGCCGCCGGGGCGAAGGCGAAGACGAGGAAGACGAACTGCGCCGAGAAGATGCCGTAGCGGACGGCCGAGAGCGCGAGGAGCGACCGCGCATCGCGCCGGTCGAAGGCGTCGAGGAAGGCGAGGCGGTGCGCGAAACGCTGCGGGACGACGAGCGCGAGGAGCCGTCGGGCGATGCGCGGGTGCAGCAGGAGGTAGACGAACGCCGCCGTGCCGACGAGTCCAACGCCGAGCACCGTCGCCCACGCGAGCGCCGGCACATCGGTCCGCGTCAGCAGGAACGGGACGAGGGCGGCGAGGCCGACGACGAGGCTGCACGCGAGCGTCGCCATGCGCTCGGCGAACGTGAGCGCGGCCAGCTCCCACGCCGGGGCGTCGCGGAGGTAGAAGGCGCGGCCCGCGTAGTCGCCGAGGCGGCCGGGTGTGACGAGCCCGAGCGGGTAGCCGCTGAGCACGGCCGCGAGCGTCTCCGCGAAGCGCACGTCGGGCGCGATCCGTCGCACGAGCCGGTGCCAGCGGTACGCCTCCAGCCCTACGTTCGCGGGCAGGAGCGCGAGCGCCGCCGCGATCCACCACCCGTTCGCCGTCCGCGTCGCCGCGAGGATCTCCTCGCCGTCCACGAGGTGCGCCACGTACACGACCGTCGCGACGGCGAGGACGAGCTTGAGGACGAAGAAGGCGAACGAGCGCACGCGGCGGACGGGGCGGGTGGGGAGATCGGCCGAGAAGATAGAGCCGTCGCGCAGGGGACGGGGTGAAGAGCGGAAGAGTCGAAGAGCGGAAGAGTCGAAGAGCGGAAGAGTCGAAGAGCGGAAGAGTGGAAGAGAGGAAGAGTGGAAGAGAGGAAGAGTGGAAGAGAGGAAGGGTGGAAGAGAGGAAGGGTGGAAGAGACGGCGCGTTCCGTGTCGCTGTCCTCGATTCGTCGCCGTCCCCGATTCGTCGCCGTCCCCGATTCGTCGTCTCCCCGATCGTCGCCCCCTCTCAGCCGTCAGCGCACGACTGGGTAGAGATCGCGGATCTCGTAGACCAGCCGCACCGTGCCCAGCCGGAACCCCTCGGGCGAGAGCCCCACCTGCCCGCTGATCACGACGCGCTCGCGTTCGAGGTTCACGAACTGCAGGCCCAGCGATAGCGCGGGGCGGAGCCGCGTCCGCGTACCCTCATCCGAGAAGTCCGTCCCGAAGGCGATGCCGGGGGCGAACTGCTCGAACACGTCGTCGTAGGCGTTCGCCGCGCTGACGGCGACGTTCGCGTCGAAGGCGAACCAGTCGAGGAGCGTGAGGAGGGGAAAGTGGTAGCCAGCGGTGAAGACGAGGAGATCGTGCCCGTGGAAGCGCGTCGAGGTGTAGGCGTCGAGGAGGTCGTCGTCGAGCACGGGGAGGGCGTAGAACGGGAGTACGTCGTCGCCGATGGGCCGCGTGAGGGCGAGGATGGCGCGGCCGAAGAGGACGTGGCGCTCGGCCGGGAGCGGGACGAAGCCGTAGGCGCTCGCCGTCCCGGCGTAGTAGCGGAAGGCGTCGTCGCCGAGCCCGTCGTAGCGCCGCCCCGTCAGCAGGAAGAGCGCGCCCCGCGAGCTGTACCGCGGCTTGTCGCGCGTGTCGACGGCGACTTCGAGCCCGTACGTGACCCCCGTTGTCGGCGTGTTGACGGACTCGAAGAGCGTCCGTTGCGAAGCGGCGTCGAGGCGGAGGAAGGCGTCGGGATCGCGGTCGCGGAACGAGTGGACGTTCGTGTGGAGGAGGCGGACGACGGGCTGGAGCAGGAGCGGCCCCGTCCCGAGCGGGTACCACCCCACGCGGAGTTCGGCCTCGACGCGTTCGAGGTCTACGAACACGTTGTCGTCGGCGCTCGACTGCGGGCCGAGGCCGTAGAACCGGTAGACCTGATCCGTCACGTACTGTCCCGCTACGCCGGTATAGAGCGGCGCTTCGAACGGGTCGCTCGTGAAGAACGCCGCGCGGTAGCGCCCGAACCGCTGCATCGCCTGCGCCGTGACGAACAGCTCCGTCCCCGGCGCGAACACGTTTTTGAGCGCGACGCCTCCGCCGACGCCGAACCCTTTCGTCGAGGAGTAGAACGCGTTGGGGATGATGCGGAAGCCGACTTCGATGCCGTCGTCGGTGGTGTCGGCGGGGACGAGGGAGGGCGGAGCGAGGGGGAGGAGGAGCGCCAGCAGGAGGCAGAGCAGCATGGAGGGGCAGTGCGCGTCCGGGAGAAGACTGTTGGAGAGCGTCGGCCGCCCTATTGCAAAGCTCAAAGAAGTGTCATCCTGAGCGAACGCGAAGAACCCGAAGGCTCGGCGAAGCCCATCTCGCCGCCACTCTCGCGCGCTGTCGTGGTCGGTAGCGACGGTTCAGACCTCGCGTTCGAGATCCTTCACTGTGTTCAGGATGACTAAGGTGCTAGGCTTTGCAAGAGAGCGAGCATCGGTCAAATATAGGCGGTGCCAACTGCCCGGCGTCCGTCTATTCGCGCCGGCTCGTTCGCTCGACGCCCTATCTTGCGGCTCGCCCTCTCCCCATCGCCACGCCCATGCACGTCCTGATCATCGGCGGCGGCGGGCGCGAGCACGCGCTGTGCTACGCCCTCGCCCGCAGCCCCCGCCGCCCCACGCTCACCTGCGCCCCCGGCAACGCGGGCACTGCCGCGCTCGCCACGAACGTCGCGCTCGACGCGAGCGACGTGGACGGCCTCCTCGCCTTCGCACAAGAGCATGCCGTCGACCTCACGATCGTCGGGCCGGAGGCGCCGCTCGTGGCCGGGCTCGTGGACCGGTTCGAGGCCGCCGGCCTCGCCGTCGTGGGCCCGACGGCGGCGGCGGCGCAGCTCGAAGGGAGCAAGCAGTTCGCCAAAGCCTTCATGGAGCGCCACGGCATCCCGACCGCCGCGTCGCGCTCGTTCACGGCGAACGACTACGACGCGGCCGTCGCCTACGTCGAGGCCGGTTCGTTCCCCGTCGTGCTGAAGGCGGATGGGCTCGCGGCGGGCAAAGGCGTCCACATCTGCGAGAGCGCCGACGCGGCCCGCGCGTCGCTCCGCGAGATGCTGCTCGACGAGGCTTACGGCGAGGCCGGCGCGACGGTCGTCGTCGAAGAGTTCATGCGCGGCGAGGAGGCCAGCGTCTTCGTGCTCACCGACGGGGCCGACTACGTCCTCCTCCCGCCCGCGCAGGACCACAAACGCATCGGCGAGGGCGACACGGGGCCGAACACGGGCGGGATGGGGGCCTACGCGCCCGCGCCCGTCGTGACGCCGTCGGTGCTCCGCGCCGTCGAAAAACAGGTCGTGCGACCCGTGCTCGAAGGCATGGCCGAGGAGGGGACGCCGTACCGTGGCGTGCTCTACGTCGGGCTGATGATGACGGACGAGGGGCCGAAGGTCGTCGAGTTCAACTGCCGCTTCGGCGATCCCGAGGCCCAGGTCATCCTCCCGCTCGTCGCCTCCGACGTGGTCGACCTCTTCGAAGCGCTCGGCGCGCATCGTCTCGGCGAGGTCGACGTGACCGTAGCCGAGGAGACGGCGGCGTGCGTCGTCCTCGCCTCGGCGGGCTACCCGGGCGCGTATCCGAAAGGCCACGCGATCTCCGGCTTCGACGCCGTGCCGAAGGACACCGTCGTGTTCCACGCGGGCACGGCCGAGCGCGACGGCGAGATCGTGACGGCCGGGGGCCGCGTGCTCGGCGTGACCGGCTTCGGGCCGGATCTGCAGCACGCGCTCGACGCGGCCTACGCCGGGGTCGACGCGCTCCACTTCGAGGGCGTGCAGTTCCGCCGCGACATCGGGCAGAAGGGGCTTGGCCGCGCCGCCGAGGCGAAGCAGGCCGTCGCGGAATGAGGCGGCTCACGCTCGCGCTGTTGTGCGCCGTGCTGCTCGCGGCGTGCGCGCCCCGGCCGGTCGAGGCGCCGCGCGACGAGGCGCCGGCCGACACGCTCGCGGCGCAGCCGTTCGGGCCCATCTTCGAGGATGCCCGCGCGCTCGGCTCGGACCCGGCGGGGCGGCTCTACGTCGTGGACGCGGGCGCGGCGACGGTCGTCACGCTCACGGCCAAGGGCCTGCCGCTCGGCCTGCTCGGCGGGCCGGGCACCGGCGATTACGCCCTCCTCGATCCCTCCGACCTCGACCCGACGAACGGTCTCCGGCTCGACATCGCGGACACGGGCAACGCCCGCATCCAACGGTTCTCCAGCGATGGCCGCCTCCTCGCCAGCCTCCCCGTCCCCTCCGACCTCCGCGACGGCGACGCCCGCCAGCGCGCCTTCCGAGACACGCCGGCGGCGGATCGGGGCGCCGGGCAGGGGCGACCGATCGCCGTCGCCACCGCCGTTTCGGGCGAGGTCTACGCCGTCGAAGAGGTGCAGGGCCTTGTCGTCCGCTGGGACGACCAGCGGCGCTTCGACCGCGTCGTGGGCGGGCTCGATGCGGGGGAAGGCGCGCTGAGCCAGCCCGTCGACCTCGCGCTCGGCCCCGACGGCCGCCTCTTCGTCGCCGACCGAGGCCACGCCGCCGTGCTCGTCTACGACCGCTTCGGCCTCTACCTCCGCCGCATCGCCGACGGCACGGCCCGCGACCTCCGCGCCGTCGCCGTCGTCGGCGACCGGCTCGTGCTCGTGCTGCCGCGCCGCCTGCTCGTCTACGGCCTCGACGGGCGGCTGCTCGACACGCTTGCAGTTGTGCTCTCCGAGCCGCTCGTAGACGTGACCGGGAGCGAGGGCCGGCTCATCCTGCTCACCGCGACGCGGCTCTACGACGCCGGAATGCTGCCATGACCGATTCGCCCGCCGAGATCACGTTCGACGACTTTCTCCGCGTGGAGCTTCACGTCGGGACGGTGCGGAGCGCGGCGCTGAACCCGAAGGCGCGCGTGCCGGCGTACGTGTTAGAGATCGACTTCGGCCCGCTCGGGACGCGGACGAGTTCGGCGCAGCTTACGGAGCGGTACGCGGCGGACGACCTCGTCGGGCGGCAGGTCATCGCCGTGCTCAACTTCCCGCCGAAGCGGGTGGCGGGCGTGAAGTCCGAGGTGCTCGTGCTCGGCGCCGTGGGCGATGCGGCGGGCACGACGCTGCTCACCCTCACGCATCCCGTCGCCGACGGCACACGCGTGGCGTGACGGGCGGCGCATCTTGACTTGGTACGGTCAGGAGGTTTAATTGGGAGAGCCGTGCGCCGCCGTGCGCGGTGTCCTCTCCTCGTCCGGTATGTGCCATGCGCACGATTCGAATCTCTGCCCTCCTCTTCGCGCTCGCTCCGGCACTCGCCCTCGCGCAAGGCCCAGACAGCATCCGCGTCGAGCACAACGGGGTTCAATATCCTGGCTACGGGGCCACGTTCGGTGCCCGATTCCCTCAGCCAGGCACTACCATTGGCCCCGATACCCTCGTGCACGTCGCCGGGAGTGGCGAGACGGCGCCGGCCGGTCAGGGCTGCGATCCGCTCGTCAACGCGGACGAGGTGGAAGGGAACATCGCCATGGTCGAGCGCGGCACGTGCACCTTCGTGCTGAAAGTCCAGAACGCGGTAGCGGCTGGAGCCGCGGCTGTCATCGTCTATAATGACGTGGATGACAAACCCGGTATCGTCGTGATGGGTGGGGAGTGCGAGCCCGATGTGTGCTCGGTCCCTGCTGTATTTATCTCCTACCGAAGTGGGCTTAACATCCTCGCCGAATTAGAGTCTCCCAAGATCGTCACGCTTATTCCGATCCGGGTCACGGAGCCCCCGCCGCCCCCCTCCGTCGGCACCCACAACACGGGCGTCGTACAGTTCGACGTGACCGACTATGGGTTTCTCGGTACCGATGCCCAGTTCGACGGGACGGGCTTCGTCTTCAACGGCGAGCAGGGGCTGTTCGTCAGCAGCGTGCTCGTCGGCATCGACGGGGAGGTGGTGTCGAACCCCTACCGCGGCGGGTCCGAGTGGACGGCGGTATCGGAGGTCACGCCGATCGCGCCTCCGTTCCCAGCTCCGTTCGACCATTTCGACCAGGGCTTCGTGACGGCGTTCGAGAACGCAGACCTCGGCATTCGCGTGATGGAGCGCTCGTACTCGCGGGAGAACGATCCCTACGTGATCGTCAAACTTGAGGTGGAAAACATCTCGGGCAGCGACATCTCGGACGCCTACCTCGGTCTCTTCGCGGATTTCGATGCGGGGACGACGTGGGACGACGACGCGGCGGGGTTCGAGCAGAATCTCAACCTCGTGTATGTCTTCGACCCAGTTGAGGCTGCGCCCTTCTTCGGCCTAGTGGCCATCACAGCGCCGGACCTCTCCGGGTACAGTACCGTCGCCGCAACGGCCGACGACGCCCAACTCTGGGAAGCGCTCACGTCAGAAGTAGAGATCAGCCCCGACCCTGCCCAGCGCGCGGTCGTGATCGGCACCGGGCCCTACGCGATCGCGGCGGGGACGAACGCTGTGGCACTCTTCGCCTTCGTCGGCGGTACGGACATCGAGGATCTCCTCGTCACCGCACAGGGCTTCTTTGTCATTATCGATTCTGCGGAGGCGACGACGCCGGAGGGCACGTTCGTCCTCGGGTCTGCCTACCCGAACCCGTTCGCGCAGGGCACAACGATCCCGTTCGACCTCCCGACGGCGCAACGCGTACGCCTCGCCGTCTACGACGTGCTCGGGCGCGAGGTGGCCGTCCTCGTCGACGGGCCGCGCCCGGCCGGGGAGCAGGCGGTGGCGTTCGACGCGGCGGCGCTGCCGAGCGGGGTGTACCTCGTACGGCTCGAAGCAGGGGCGATGCGGCTCACCCAGGCACTCACCGTCGTCCGCTAGGGTGCTCGCCCACCGCACGCTCACAGGGAGATGAATCGATGACAACCGTCCGCTACGCGCTGCTCGTCTTTTCCACCCTCGCGCCGGCGCTAGCCCTCGCGCAAGGGGCGGATACCGTCAACGTCGAAGTCGCCGGCGCGACGTATGGTGCTTGGGGAGCCAACTTCGGTCCCCGGTTCCCGAGCGGCCTGGTCATTGGACCCGACACGCTCGTCCATGTCGCGGGAACGGGCGAGACTGCTCCGGCCGAGCAGGGCTGCGATCCGCTCACCAACGCGGACGACGTCGCCGGCAACGTCGCGATGGTTCTGCGGGGCACGTGCACCTTCGTGGTGAAGGTGCAGAACGCCGCCGCGGCGGGGGCCGTGGCCGTCGTGGTCTACAACGACGACCGCAATGGGAACGAAGACGAGTCCCTCGTCCAGATGGGCGGTGACTGCGACGAAGAAGAGGGGTGCACGATCCGGGCGGTCTTTATCTCGCGAGCCAGCGGGCTCGCCATCCTCACCGAATTGGATTTCCCCAAGATCGTCACCCTCTACTCCGCGCGCCTCTGCGAACCCACGGGCAATGCGCTCTCCACGGGTCCCGTTACGACATTCCTCTACAGCAATGGATTCGTGGGTGCCGCGCCGAACGTGTTCTGCAACTCAGGCTTTAGGTTTCATGGAGCCGAGGGAGGAGAGAATGGTTTAGCCGTCGCTTCGGTGCTCGTCGGTCAGGCTAGCGAGACTGACACGACCGTGACGGGGAGTCCTTACGTGAGCGAGTCGGAGTACGAGTGGGGGTCTCTGGATTTCGTAGCTCCCCCATTTGCTCCTCCTTTTGAGAATTTTGACCGCGCATTGACGGCGTCGTACGCTTCGGCTCAAGGGGTAGTGGCGAGCGCATACACCAGGGAAGGAGACGCTTTCATCGTCCTCGACCTCGGCGTGACGAACACGACAGATGGCGACCTTGCTGGTATCTACGTCGGCCTCTTTGCCGACTGGGAGGTGGGCGATGCCGGGCAGAACCTCGGCGGGTTCGACGCGAGCACGAACCTCCTCTACGTCTACGATGACAGCGGCACGTCGGAGAATTACTTCGGCGTGGCGGCCCTCGACGTCGATGGGGTGTCGGGGTGGACGCTGGCGACGGACGAGGACGCCACCGATCCCAGCCTCTTCGCGGGGCTCACGATGCAGGGCGAGGCGCTGAGTGAGCCGCAGGACGCGCGCACGGTCGTCGGCGTCGGGCCGTTCGACCTCGCGCCGGGGGACGCCGTCAACGCCCGGTTCGCCATGCTCGCGGGAACGGGCCTCAGCGACATCGTCGCGAGCGCGGCGGCGGCGCAGGCGGCGGTGACGGTGGCGGCGGAGGACGGCGTGCCGGAAGAGGCCTTCGCTCTCGACGCAGCCTACCCGAACCCGTCTGCGGATCGCACGACGATCCCGTTCACGCTGCCGACGGCGCAGCGCGTCCGGCTCGCCGTCTACGACGTGCTCGGGCGCGAGGTGGCCGTGCTCGTGGACGGGGCGCGCCCGGCCGGGGAGCAGGCGGTAACGTTCGATGCATCGGCACTGCTGAGCGGTGTCTACGTCGCGCGGTTGGAAGCGGGGACGGTGCAACTCACGCAGCGGGTGACGGTCGTGCGGTGATGGACCCCCCGTCCCGTTCGCATCGTGCTTCGCACTCAGCGCTCACGGGACTGCCCCCCTTCAAGGGTACAGCCGCGCGTTGCCGGGAGTGAACGGAGGGACGCGTCCCGGAATGAGCGACCGCGAGCGCGGCGGGGGGGCGCGCACCGCCTTGCCGCGCCGCGCCGCAGAGGCTAGCTTAGCGGCCCCGCCCACGCCACGAGGAATCGCCCCGGTCGTTCGTTACTCCCCGCTCCCGCTGTCCGCGCCCGGCCCCGCCGCCGCGAACGACCGATGCTCCGCCGACTTCTCCCGCTCCTCCTCGCCCTCGTGTGCGCGCCCGCGCTCGCACAGACGCCCGTGGCGGACGGCGACCTCGGCGCGTTCCGCGACACGCTCGACCTCCGGCAGCCGCTGAAGCTCCGCCCGTTCGTCCTCCCGCAGACGCTCGCGCTCCGGCTCAACCGCGTCCGCCTCGACACGACGCAGTTCGCGCTCGACGCCCGCTCCGGCGACCTCCGACTCACGCTCGACCCGCGCCCGCAGGTCACCGACACGCTCGTCGCCGTCTACCGCACGCTCCCATTCGCCGACCTCGACCGGACGTTCGCGCGGCGGCGCGTCGAGGCCGAGACCGACACGCTCGGGCGGCGGCGCGTGGTCGAGGCCGTGCGCGACCCCCGCGACGAGCCGCTCTTCGCCGAGGCGCCCCGGCTGCGGCGGCGCGGGTCGATCTCGCGCGGGATCGTCGCCGGCAACCGGCGCGACGTATCGATTGAGTCCGGCCTGCGTATGGAGCTCTCCGGCGATATCGCCGACGGCGTCGAGGTCCAGGCCGTGCTCACCGACGAGAATACGCCGATCCAGCCCGAGGGCACGACGCAGCGGCTCTCCGACTTCGACCGCGTCTACGTCCAGCTCGACACGCGGCGCGGGCAGGCCCGGCTCGGCGACATCGACGTGGCGTTCACCGGGACCGAGTTCGCGCCGTACGTCCGCAAATTGCAGGGCGCGGCCGTCACCGCGCGGGCTCCGGCGCTCGGTGGCGTGTTCGCGGGCGGCGAAGCGACGGTCGCCGGGGCGACGGCGCGGGGGCTGTTTCAGAGTCAAGACATCGTCGCTGTCGAGGGCGTGCAGGGGCCGTACCGGCTGGAAGGGCGCGACGGCGAGCAATTCATCATCGTCATCGCGGGCTCGGAGCGGGTCTACCTCAACGGCCTCCTCCTCACGCGCGGCGAGGCGGCCGACTACGTCATCGACTACGCGACGGGCGAGGTCACGTTCAGCCCGCGCCGACTGGTCACGTCTGAGAGCCGGATCACGGTCGATTTCGAGTACACGACGAGCGAGTTCACGCGGACCGTCATCGGGACCGAGGCCGAGGCGCGGCTGTGGCCCCGCGCCGACGGGACGGCTCGCGCGCGCATCCGCGGCACGCTCCTCCGCGAAGCCGACGGCGCGGCGTTCGCCGACGAACTCGGCCTCACTGAAGCCGACCTCGACCTCATCGCCGCTTCGGGCGACGCGCCCGCCGTCCGCCCCGGTGAAGAGCGCGTGCCGTTCGACCCGGAGAGCCCGTTCGTGCTCTACACTCGCCGCGACACCCTCTTCGCTGGGGTGCCGTACGCCATCTTCGTCCCCGCAACCGCCGCCGCCGACTCCGTCTTCCGCGTCCGCTTCTCGCGCGTCACGCCCGGCACCGGGACGTATCAGCGCGCCGGCCGCGCCGTCAACGGCATCCTCTACGAGTGGGTCGGGCCGACGGGTGGCGACTACGTCCCGCTCCGCATCCTCCCGAAGCCCGCGCTCCAGCAGGTCCTCGACCTCACGGCGAACGTCGAGATCCTGCCCCGGCTCGAACTCTTCGGCGAGCTTGCGCGCTCCACGAACGACCCGAATCGACTGAGCGATGGGGAAACCGCGAACGACGGCGGCGGGGCGTACTACGCCGGGCTGCGCCTGCAACCGACGCCGCTCCAGTTCGGCCAGCGGGAGTTCGGGCGGCTCTCGGCCGAGGTCGTGGGGCGCTACAAAGCGGACGAGTTCCGGCCGCTCAGCCGGATTCGGCCCGTCGAGTTCAACCGGAAGTGGAACGTGTCGCGGGCGGGCGCGGGCTTCGCCGGGCTCGACACGCTCGCCGAAGCGACGGCCGAGGGGTTTGTCCGGCTCGACCTCGCCGAGACCTCCTTCGTGCAGGCCGAGGCGGGGCAGATCGAGATCGGCGACCTTTTCCGAGGGCAGCGCGGTGCGCTCGACCTCGCCCTCCGCCCGGACCGCCTGCCGGGCCTCGCATACCGGCTCGACGTGATCGACTCCGAGAACGGCTTCGCCGCCGAGGACGGGCAGTGGCTCCGCCAACTCGGCCGCATCGACTATCCCGTCTTGCAGGACCGGCTCGTGCCCTTCGTCGAAGTCGAGCAGGAGCGGCGGGACCAACGCGCGCTCGGCACGGACAGCCTCGTCGCGGATGCGCTCGCGTTCGTCGAGGTCCGGCCCGGCGTGCAGTGGGTGAGCCCGACGCTCACGGCCGGGGCGGGCGTCGAGTGGCGTGACGAGCAACTCCCGCTCGGCGGCGCGTTCGCCGACGCGGCCACGGTGTACACGATTCGCACGGATGCGCGCTTCCGTCCGTCGGCGACGTACACGACCGAGGCGCAGGTCGCGTACCGCACGCGGAGCTACACCGACGCCTTCCAGCGCGAAGGGCTGCTCGACAACGAGAGCGTCGTGCTGCGGTGGACGAACCGGTGGTCGCCGCTCGCCCGGGCCGTCGAGCTGAACACCGTCTACGAGGCGCAGACCGAGCGCTCGCCCGTGCTGCAGGAGATCTACCTCCTCGTCGGGCAGGAGCTCGGCGAGTACGTGTGGGAGGACGCGAACGGCGACGGCGTGCCCCAACTCGACGAGTTCCGCGAGGAGGTGACGCCGCTCGAAGGCGACTACCTCCGCACCTTCGTCCCCGGCGACGAGCTGATCCCGACGATCGGCGTGCAGGGCCGCGTCCGCCTCCGGCTCGATCCGGCGCGGCTCTTCGACGGCGACGTGACGGGGTGGCGGCGCGCGCTCGCGAACGTCACCTCGCTCACGACGCTCGACGTGCAGGAGACGTCCGAGGAGCCCGACCTCGCCGACGTCTACTTCCTCCGCCCGAGCGCGCTGCAAGACCCCGTGACGACGCTCAACGGCCGCTTCCGCGTCGGGCAGGAGTTCGCGTTCTTCCCGAGCGAGACGCGCTACGGCGGGCGGCTCTTCGGCCAGCACCTCCGCAGCACGAACCGCCTCGCGACGGGGCTCGAACGGCGGCTCGTGCAGCAGGCCGAGGCCGAAATCCGTGGCGCGCTCTCAGGCCCGCTCACCGGACGATTACGCGGCGCGTTTGACCGCAGCCAGTCCGAGAGCCCGTTCGCCTCGCGGCGCTTCGACATCCGCGGCGTCGAGGTCGAGCCCGAGGCGACGTGGCGGTTCGGCCCGGCGCTCTCGCTCACCGGCGGCGTCCGCTACGCCCGCAACCGCGACGTGGCAGGTGAAGAGCGGACGGCCCGGATCCTCCTGCTCCCTGTCCGTGCCCGCATTGCCGTGGCGAACCGGCTGCAACTGCTCTTGCAGGGTGAGCGCGCCGACGTCCGTCTCGACGGCCCCGAGGCGGTGGGGCAGACGGCGTTCGAACTGACCGAGCGGCGCGGGCGCGGCGTGTCGTACCTGTGGAGCGCGAGCGGGCAGTACAGCATCAACCGCTTCCTCCGCGCCTCGCTGAACTACGAGGGCCGCGCGCCCGCCGAGGCGCCCGTGATCCACAACGTCCGCGTCCAACTCAGCGCCGTGTTCTGATGGTGCAGGGCGCCGGCTCGGATGCCGTGCGTTGCTCAGGCTGGTACGTGGCTCAGCTGGCGCGGGAGCGGCCGGGCGGCATCTGACGGAGCCAGCTCGGGCTTCATCTGCAATACGAGGAACGTCACGTCGTCGCGGAGGGGGTGGCCGCCGTTCCAGTCGGCCATGACGCGGCGGAGGTGGGCGATGAGGGCGTCGGCCGAGCCGGCGATCCCCGCCCGGACGTGGGCTTCGACCTCGCCGTAGCCGAGCATCTCGCCCGCGTCGTTGAACAGCTCCGGGAAGCCGTCGCTCATCAGCACGACGGTGTCGCCGGGGTCGAGCCGGAGCGCCTGCGTCGTGTATGGGTAGTCGGCGAAGCCGCCGAGGGGCATCCCTTTGAGCGGGACCGACTCGACGGTGTTGGTGGCGGCGCGGTGAATGAGCGCGTGCGGCATCCCGGCCCCGGCGAGTTCGAGCGTGTCCCCGCGCAGCCGCCCGAGCGCGAGCGCCATGAACAGCCGGCCCTGCCCGATCCGCTTCATCGGGCCCGAGGCGTGGCTGAGGATCTCGTGGAGGTCGTCGTCGGCCGAGCGGCAGGCGAAGAACATCTTCGTCGCCGTCACCATCACGCCGGCCTCGGCCCCGTGCCCCGTCGCGTCGCCGATGGCGAAGGTCAGCGTGCCGTCCTCGGCGAGGTCGACATCGTAGTAATCGCCGCCGACTTCGGTGGCGGTCTCCATATGGACGGCGAGGTCGGCGTGGGGGAGGGCGGGGAGGGCGCGCGGGAGGAGCGAGATCTGGAGTTGGCGGCTGGCGTCGAGCTCGGCCGACTTCCGCGCGTGCTCGGCCGTGAGCACGCGGTTCTGCTCGTCGAGCACCTGGTTCTTGGCGAAGAGCTTCCGCGCGTAGAACTCGAGGGCGTAGCTGGCGACCATCCCGCTGGTGTTCGCCGACGCGAGGAAGAACGCGTTGTTCGTCAGGACGTGGAGCGGCGTCGGGATGAGCAGGAGCGTCACGAGGTAGTAGATCCCGATGATGGCCCAACTCACCGCCGTGGCGTAGACGAAGCGGAGGCGCAGGAGGGCGTGGACGTAGAACAGGATGAGCATCAGCCCCGCGTAGTAGTCGTAGTACCCGTTCGGGTCCTGCCCGACGTAGGCCAGGACCGCGGCCCCGATGCCGGCCACGAGCGGGACGAGGCTGACGATCCGCTGCATCGTCCGCGCCGTGAACGCGCGGGTGTACGTCACCCCGAGGAGGACGAGCAGGAGGGAGCACACCACCACGCGGATCACCCGGACCTCGGCGAGGGAGTCCGGGATCATCACGGCGTCGAGGAAGCCGAAGAGGGCGTACTGCCCGCAGCCGAGCAGGATGGCCAATCGGACGAGCCGGACGGACTTCCGGTAATAATCTCGCCGGAAGCTCGCTTCGCGGTCGGGCGAGGCGAAGCGGAGTGTCAGCGGGTGGAGCGCGGCGTGATCCATCGGTGCGGCCTGAGGCGCAACCCTCGGCGTGCAAGGGGTTGGGGAAAATAGACTCGACGTAGCCCGCCGTCGTTATGTGGCGCGGCGACGGTGAAATTTTAGCGCTGCTGCCAGGCTCTCCTATCGGGGGCCGGGCCTACCGATCACGGCCGGCGCTTTCACGCGGCGGCACCGCTCGCTGCAATAGACGACGCGGTCCCAGTCACGCGCCCACTTCTTCCGCCACGCGAACGGACGCCTGCAGACCGGACAGACCTTCGTTGGGAGGTGGGGTTTACGGTGGGCCATCGGCTGCGGGGATGGGGGCGAGCTGGGACACAACGCGAACGGGCGGACCGAGAAAGAATCTCCGCCCGCCCGCATTGTTCGTTCGGCGTCCGCCCGAGGACTACATCGTCGGGTTGCCGCCGGTGACGCCGAAGACTTCGCCGGTGATGTAGCCGGCCTCCTGCGTGGCGAGGAAGACGAACGTCGGCGCGATCTCGGCGGGCTGGCCGGGGCGCCCGAGCGGCACACTCGACCCGAACTCCTCGATGTTGTCCTGTGGCTGGCCACCGGAGGGCTGGAGCGGTGTCCAGAACGGGCCGGGCGCGACGGCGTTGACGCGGATCCCGCGCTCGGCCATCTGCTTGGCGAGCGCCTTCGTGAACCCGATGATTGCCCACTTCGTCGAGGCATAGTCGAGCAGGTTCGCCGACGGCTTGTAGCCCTGAATCGACGAGACATTGATGATGGAGGCACCGGCGGGCAGTTTCGGGATCGCGGCCTTCGCGAGCCAGAACATCGCGTAGACGTTGGTCTTGTACGTCTGGTCGAACTGCTCGGTCGTGATGTCGAGAATGCTCTCTTGGAACTGCTGCTTGCCGGCGTTGATCACGAGGACGTCGAGCCCGCCGAGGGCCTCGCGCGCGTCGTCGATGAGGGAGGTGCAGAACGCCTCGTCGGTGAGGTCGCCGGGGAGGCGGACGAGCGTGCCGCCCTCGCCCTCGATCAGCTCTTGCAGCGACTCGGCGTCGTCGCTCTCGCTCGGGAGGTAGTTGATGGCGACGGCGGCGCCCTCGCGGGCATACGCGATCGCGGTGGCGCGGCCGATGCCGGAGTCGCCGCCGGTGATGAGCGCCTTGCGGCCCGTCATCCGGCCGAAGCCGCGGTAGCTGTCCTCGCCGTGGTCGGGGCGGGGCTCCATCTTCTCGATCGTGCCGGGGGCGTCCTGCGGCTGACGGGGAAAGGGGGGCTGCGGATACTGCGTCCGCGGGTCCTGCATGGCGTACTGGTTCGGCGTGTCGGACATGAGAGGGGGGAGATGAGAGAGGGGAAGGGAGCGGGCTAAACGGCGCAACGCGGCGCGGGTTCGCCTAACCCGCGCGTCTTCACCGGGTCTGTCCACCGGCGGACGGACTATTGGACGAGCGTGACGACGAGCACGTCGTAGAGCGCGTGCGTCCACGCGGCGATGCCGAAGCCGCGGACGAGGAAGACGGCGTTGAGCGCGAGCCCGAAGAGAAACCGGAACGTGAACGACGGCAGCGCAAACGGGTCGCCGAGTGGGCCGATGTAGTGGACTGCGCTGAACACGAGCGCGCCGACGAGCGCGGCGACGACGTACGCCCGGCCCCGCGTCCACGGCGTCAGCCGGTGGAGGGCAGCGAACAGCCCGCCGACGAGGAAGACGCGGAACACCAGCTCCTCGTAGATCCCGGCCCCGAGCGAGAGTGCCAGCATCATGAACCGCCCCGGCTGTCCTACCTGCGCCGCCATCACGTCGGGCGCCACGGCGAAGAGCACGCCCACGACGTAGCCGACGAGGGCCGCGAGCACAACGGCATAGACGAGGCTCTCGGCCACCATCCACCCGAAATACCGCCGCCGGATCGGGATGTCCTTCTTCCGCTCCGCCACGAACACGACGAGTCCCGCGACGAGGACGGCGACGCCGAGCGCGAGCATCCCCGTCGCGCCAAACCACGCCAGCAGCCGCGTGATCCACACCTCGGCCCCGACGCGGACCTGCACCGGCCCGCTGCCCGCGTTCGCGACGAGGATCAGCACGTGGTAGCCGACGAGGAGCGGGAGCGCAGCGAGGAAGCTGTACGTCGCCGTGCGCGAGAGGGCGACGTACTCGCGCCGGCCGGGCCGCAGCGGGAGGCGGTCGAGCCACGCGGGGCCGGGCGTGCTGGAAGGCGAGGGAGAGGAATCAGGCATCGTCATAAAAAAGTCGGGACGCACAGAAGTACGTCCCGACGGAAGCAGAGATGCGGGGCACTCTAGGATTCGGTGATCGTCACTTTATCCATCGTGTCGCCCTGCTCGACGGCATCGACGACGTCCTGCCCGTCCATCACCTTTCCGAAGACGGTGTGGCGGCCGTTGAGGTGGGGCTGCGGGGCGTGCGTGATGAAGAACTGGCTGCCGTTCGTGTTCGGGCCGGCGTTCGCCATCGAGAGCGAGCCGGTCTCGTGCTTGAGCGGGTTGTCGCGGACCTCGTCCTCGAACTGGTAGCCGGGGCCGCCTCGGCCGTTGCCGTCGGGGTCGCCGCCCTGGATCATGAAGTTGGGGATCACGCGGTGGAACGTGAGTCCGTCGTAGAACCCGTCGCGCGCGAGCGAGACGAAGTTGTTGACGGTCTTGGGCGCGTGCTCGGCGTAGAGCTTGATCTCGATCGTGCCCTTGCCGGTCTCGATCGTCGCCGTGTAGTTCTTGTCGGTGTCGATTTGCATCGCGGGTGGGCTGTCGTAGGAGGTAGCCATGCGGGGAAGTGGTTGGGTGAGGAGGGGAAGGGACTGCAACGGAGGAACGGACGGCGGGTTCGGCGAAACGGCGTGCCCCTGTTGGGCGACGGGCGATACGGCGCTATCCTGTACCCCATGCACCGCTCCGCCCTCATGCTCTGCTACCTGCTTCGCCCGGTCGGTCTGATCTTCGCCGTCCTCCTCGCGCTCGGCAGCGTCCCCGAGTGTCGGGCGCAGTCGGCCCCCACCGCAGCCGACAGCATCGCCGCGCAGCGAGCGGAGGACGAGCACCTCGCCCGGCGCGGATTTTACCGACGCCGGGCTACCGGCGTGGGGTGGTTCGCAACACGGTCCGATCCAGTGATGGCACGGAGCCTCCGGCTCAGCGACGTGCTCCGCATCGTACCCGGAATCAACGTGATTGAGCAGGGCGCGGGCGCGCTCGTCGTGAGCGGGCGGAGCCCCGGCCACTGCCCGCTCGCCGTGTTCGTGGACGGGACGTACACCACGATCCGAAACGTGGACGAGCTATCGGTCGAAGACACCGCGGCCGTCGAAGTCTACCGGGGACCGACAGACATCCCGGCCGGGTTCCACGCGCCGGGGTACGACCGGACGTGCGGGGCCCTGCTCGTCTGGAGCCGGATGCAGGTGGATTAATCGTCGTTCGGCACGTCGACGAGGCCGAGCTGTTTCAGGATCTGGAGCTGATCGGTGACGCCCCAGCGCTCGACGCATTGTCCGTCCTCGAATCGGGCCATCTGCATGGCAGAGGTCTCGAACCGGCGGCCGGTCGGGGCGAAGCCCATGAACTCGCCTTTGTGCGTGCCGCTGACGTTGTAGCGCATCGTGACGTAGCCATTGTCGTCGGCGTGTAGCTCGATGGGTTCCGGCTTGAGGTCGGGGAAGGCCTGGCGGAAGCCGCGGAAGAACGCCTTGACGCCCTCGCGGTCGGGGCTCTGGTCGCCGGGGTCGTGGTCCACGAAGTCGTCGGCGAGGATGTCGTCGAGCTTGTCGAGGTCGCCGCTGGCGACGGCGTCGCCCCACTGTTTCTGGAGGTCGAGGTTGCGCTGCTTGTCGGTCATGGAGAGGGGAGAAGAGGGAGAGAGAGGAGAAAGGGGTAGCGTAAACGGGCGCGCGGCGCGTGGGTTCGTTACGACGGAGAGGGCACGGGCGCGAGGTCGCCAGCGGGCTCGCGGAACTGGAGGTCGGCGAGGCGGCGGTAGAGGCCGTTGAGTGCCATCAGCTCGGCGTGCGTGCCGTCCTCCACGATGCGGCCGCCGTCGAGCACGAGGATGCGGTCGGCGTCGCGGACGGTGGAGAGGCGGTGGGCGATGACGAACGCGGTGCGGCCCCGGAGCAGGCGGTCGAGGGCCTCCTGCACGAGCGCTTCGCTCTCGGAGTCGAGCGCGCTCGTGGCCTCGTCGAGGAGGAGGATGCGCGGGTCTTTGAGGAGGGCGCGGGCAATCGCCACGCGCTGGCGCTGGCCGCCGGAGAGCTTCACCCCGCGCTCGCCGACTTCGGTTGCGAAGCCCTCAGGCAATGCTTCGATAAACCCTGCGGCGTTCGCTGTCTCGGCGGCGACGCGCACGTCTTCGTCGCTGGCGTCGAGCCGGCCGTAGCGGATGTTCTCGGCGATCGACGCGCCGAAAAGCTGGATCTCCTGCGAGACGAGGCCGATCTGGTCGCGGATGGTCAGCGTCTGCACGTCGCGGAGGTCGTGGCCGTCGAGGAGGATGCGCCCGGCGTCGGGGTCGTAGAACCGGGGGATGAGGTTCATCAGCGTCGTCTTCCCCGCCCCGCTCGGCCCGACGAGGGCGACGGTCTGGCCGGGTTCGACCGCGAACGACACGTCGCGCAGGATCGGCTGGCCCGCGTCGTAGCTGAACGTCACGGCCTCGAACGTCACGCGGCCGTCGAGGCGCGGGAGCGGGCGGGCGTCCGGCGCGTCGCGGATCTCGGGCTCGGTATCGATGAGTTCGAACACGCGCTCCGACGCGCCCGCCGCCGAGCTGTACGACGTGTAGAGCCGTGAGAGTATGCCGACGCTCTGCGCGATCGAGAAGGCGTAGAAGATGAACGCCACGAGGTCGCCCGCCGTCAGCCGCCCGGCGAGGACTTCGACGCCGCCGTACCAGAAAATCGCGACGAGCACGCTGAAGAACAGCAGCCCGACGACGGACCAGAACGCCGAGCTGATGAGCGCCTGCCGCCGCGACGTGCCGAAGAGGTCCTCGACGGCGTCGCCGTAGCGGCCGGTCTCATAGGCCTCGCGCGCGAAGGCCTTTACCACGCGGACGCCCGAGATCGCCTCCTCCGCGATCGCCGTTGTCTCGGCGAGGCGGTCCTGGATCTGCCGGGCGTAGCGGCGGACGATCGCCCCGAAGTAGCGCGAGAGCAGGATCACGACGGGCACCGTCCCGAACACGACGAGCGAGAGCCGCCAGTTCAGCACGAGCATCAGCGCGACCGAACCGAAGAGCGTCAGCGACTGCGAGACGAGCTGGCTGAGGTCGGTCGTCGCCGCCGAGCGGAGGCTGCCGACGTCGTTCGTGAGCCGCGACGTGATCTCGCCGGTCCGGCTGCCGGTGTAGAACCGGAGGTCGAGCCGGTGGAGGTGGGCGTAGATCTGCTGCCGCAGGTCGGCGATGATCCGCTCGCCGACCCACGCCATCCAGTACGAGCCGACGAAACTGACGGCGGTGCGGAGGAGGAAGAGGCCGAAGAGCGCGAGGGCGAGGAAGTCGAGCGTCCCCCGGTCGCCGTTCTGGAACACGGCGTCGAGGAGTTCGCGCAGCCCGAGGGGGACGACGAGCGAGACGAGCGAGCCGACGACGGAGAGGCCGAGCGCTGCGAGGAGCCGGACGCGGTACGGTCGAGCGTAGCTCAGGATGCGCCGCAACATCCGGCCGAGCGGGGGCCGGGGGGCGTCTTTGTCGTCCTTCGTGTCCTTTCGGTCGGTCAGGGCCATAGGCAGGGGGCGGTCGCCTCAGCAACCGCCCCCGCCGAACCCGGTTCCGCCTGACGGCGGCGGGGGCTACTCTTCGTACTGCTCGCGCTCGATGGCGATGCCGGCGCCGGAGAGCTTGCCTTCGAGGTCCTCGTAACCGCGGTCGAGGTGGTAGACGCGGAGGACGTGGGTCTCGCCGTCGGCGACCATGCCGGCGAGGACGAGGGAGACGCTCGCGCGGAGGTCCGTGCTCATCACGGTCGCGCCGCTGAGGCCGTTCCGGCCGTGGCCCTGCACCGCCACCGTGTGGTCCGTCACCGAGCATTCGACGCCCATCCGGCCGAGCTCGGGGATGTGCTTGAAGCGGTCGGTGTAGATCGTGTCGGTGATCTCTGACGTGCCCTCGGCCTGCGTCATCATCACGGTCCACTGCGCTTGGAGGTCCGTCGCGAAGCCGGGATACGGGTCGGTCACGATCGAGACGGGCTGGATTTTCTCGGGGACGGTGACGGTGACGATCTCGTGCGGGCCGTCCGATTCGGGGCGGACGGAGAAGTCGGCGCCGGTAGCGCGAAAGGCTTCGGGGAAGGCGTCGCCGAGGTGCTCGGCGCGGGCACCCGTGATCTCGAACGTGGCGCCGGGTTTACCCGCCATCACGGCGGCGATCATGTACGTCCCGAGTTCGATCCGGTCCGGGCAGTTCCAGAAGTCGACGGCGTTGAGCCGCTCGACGCCCTGGATCGTGAGCGTCTTCGTGCCGAGCCCATCGATCTGGGCGCCCATCTGCTGGAGCATCTCGCCGAAGACGACGACGTCGGGCTCGGCGGCGACGTTGTCGAGCACGGTCTCGCCGTCGGCGAGGACAGCGGCGAGCATCACGTTGATCGTCGCGCCGACGGAAACGGGGTCGAAGCGGAAGTGGCCACCTTTGAGCCGGCCTCCGGGCGCTTTCGCCACGACGTCGCCCTGTTCGAGGGTGACCTCGGCGCCGAGCGCTTCCATCCCCTTGATGTGGAGGTCGACGGGCCGGGGACCCCACGCGCAGCCGCCGGGGAGCGAGACGCGGGCTTTCCCGCAGCGGCCGAGGAGTGCGCCGAGCATGTAAAACGAGGCCCGCATCTTCTTCACGAGGTCGTAGGGCGCCTCGGGGTGGTTCACGTTCGTCGCGTCGATCACCATCGAATCCGGCGTCGAGGGGTCGTCGTCGGGCTTGTAGTTGACGGCGCAGCCCGAGACGCGGAGCACGTTCGCGAACGTGCTCACGTCGTTGAGGACGGGCATGTTGTGGAGCGTCGTGACGCCGTCGGCGAGGACGGCGGCGGCCATGAGCGGGAGGGCTGTGTTCTTCGATCCGCCGACGTGAATGGAGCCGGTGAGGGGGCGTCCGCCCTGAATGACGAGCTTGTCCATGAAGGGATGTGGGTGCATATCCGGCGAGCGCCGGACGTGGAGGGGAGGCGTGGGTAGCCCGCAGCGAGGAGCGTCGGAAGATAGAGCCACGGGCAAGAGAACAGAAACGGGTATCGCCCGGCGGGGGTCCGACCTGTTCATAACTTCGAAGACGCGAGGGAACGACGGGCTAGCCGGGCGTGTGGACGGGTACACCACGCGACGCCTTCCCGATGCCCTCCGTCTACCTCGACCACGCCGCCACGACGCCGCTCGACGACGCCGTGCTCGACGCGATGCTGCCGTACCTCCGCGAGCACTACGGGAATGCGTCGTCGGTCCACGCGCTCGGGCGGCGGGCGCGGTTCGCGGTGGAGGACGCCCGCGAGCGCGTCGCGGCGCTCCTCGGCGCGGAGCCGGGCGAGATTGTCTTTACGAGCGGCGGGACGGAGGCGGACAACGCGGCACTGCGCGGTGTGCTCACAAGTCCGGACCGGCGCGGCCCCGGCCTCGTTACGTCCGCCGTCGAGCACGAGGCGGTCCTCCGACCGGCCGAAGCGCTCGAAGTCGCCGGGCATCCGGTCACGATCCTCACGCCGCAGCCGTCGGGCGCAGTGACGGCCGCGCAGGTCGCCGATGCGATCACGGACGCCACCGGCCTCGTCTCGCTCATGGCGGTCAACAACGAGCTCGGCACGCGGAACCCGATTCGGGACATTGCCGCCGTTTGCCACGCGCACGGCGTGGCGTTCCACACCGACGCCGTGCAGGCCGCCGGGCTCTACGATCTCGACGTGAACGAACTCGGCGTGGACCTCCTCTCGCTCTCGGCGCACAAGGTGTACGGACCGAAAGGCGCCGGCGTGCTCTACGTCCGCGCGGGCACGCCGTTCGCTCCGCTGATGCTCGGCGGGTCGCAGGAGCGAAAGCGGCGCGGGGGGACGGAGAACGTCGCCGCCGTCGTCGGCCTCGCCGCGGCATTCGAGCGGGCGCAGGCATCGGCCGAGGCCGAGCGGACCCGGCTGCGCGGGCTCCAGACCCGGCTCGCCGATGCGATCCGCGCGCGCTTTCCCGACGTCCGGTTCAACACGCCGCTCGCCGACGAGGCGGACACCGCGCCGCACATCCTCAACGTGTCGTTCTCACCCACAGAAGGGCGCGTGGTGGACGGCGAGATGTTGCTGCTCGGGCTCGACCTCGCCGGGGTCCACGCCTCCAGCGGGAGCGCGTGCACGAGCGGGGCCGTCGAGCCGAGCCACGTCCTCCGCGCGCTCGACGTTCCGCGCGCGACGGCGAACGCGACGGTCCGCCTCTCCCTCGGCCGGAGCACGACGGAAGCCGACGTGGACTTCGCGGCCGATCAACTCGCCGTCGTCGTCGGGAGGATGGGCGGCGCGGGCTGATCGGCGTCAGTCGGCGGCTTGGGCGTCGGTGTCGGCCTCGCGGGCGGCGGCCTCGGCCTTCTCGCGGGCGCGCGTCTCGGGGTTGAAGCGGCGGAAGGACTTCTGGAAGAACACGTTGTTCGGCACGTACGTGACGTGGCCGCCGTCCTCCTCCAGCATCACGAAGAGCGGGCGGATGTCGCGCACCTTCCCGCCGAGTTCCACCTCGGGCAGTTCGATCTCATCGTTGATCTTGAATGGGTCCGAGAGGAAGAGAAAGAGGCCCGCGACGATGTTCGAGAGCAGGCTCCACACCGCAAAGAAGCCGATCGCGACGAGGCCGAGGAAGCCCGTCACGAACACCCACAGCTTCTCCTGATCGAAGCCCCAGACGTAGGCCAGCGAGAAGGCGATGAAGATCAGCGTGAAGACGCGGGCGATCCGATAGACGAACCGGCCCCGTAGCCGGTGCATCTGCCGCACGTTCACGAACCGGACGATGGCCGTCTTGAGCGCGTAGAGCCCGAGCGCCGCGAGCACCACGATGCCTGCCGTGACGACACTGCGCAGCAAGAAGTCGGTGGTGTGGACGACGTCTTGCACGAACAACGAATCTGTAACGAAGAGCGAGTCCACGGAGAGGGGGAGGGCTGGATGGGCGGAGCCCTACGCTACGGGCGAGGCCAACGGACGCGCCACCGCCCGCGCGCTAATTCATCTGCGGATCATCGGGGTAGTTCGACAGCAGGGCGTACTCGCCGCCGAGCCCGCGCATGATGTCGCGCCACAGCACCGCCGGGTCGCCGTCGAAGACCTGCGGGGCCGAGGCGGGGAGGACGACCCACCCGCCCTCGTCGACCTCCGTCGCGAGCTGGCCCGGTCCCCAGCCCGAGTAGCCGACGAAGAACCGGAAACCTTCGCCGTCGAGCTGCCCGAGGCGAACGCGCTCGACGATCTCCTCGAACGGCCCGCCCCACCCCACGCCGTCGAGCACGGCGACGGCGTCGTCCACCTCGTCGGCGTAGGCGTGGAGGTAGTGGAGCGTGTCCATCTGCACGGGGCCGCCAAGGTAGAGCAGGTGGTCGAGCCCGACGGGCTCGGCGAGCACTTCGGGGAGGTGGAGCTCGGTTGGCCGGTTAAGCACGAGGCCGAAGGAGCCTTCGGCGTTGTGGTCGCAGAGGAGGATGACCGTCCGCCGGAAGTTGGGGTCGAGCAGGGCCGGATCGGCCACGAGGAGGACGCCGGGAGCGAGGTCCATGCCGGAGCGCGGTGGAAGAGCGGGAGGGGCGGCGGAGCGAGCAAAATAAGCGATGCCCCGTTGGGGCGCCCGCCCTCAGAACCCCTTCGCGGCGAGGTGGTGGGCGATCTGGAGAAAGAACGCCTTCGAGTCGAAGGCGCCGGGGGCGAGGCGGAGGCCGATCTGCCGGGCGTGGTCGGCGTCGAGCAGGCCGAGGAACGTGCCCCACTTCGCGCTCTCGACGGGGACGAGGCCGTCGTTGATGCCGGCGGCGTCGTAGAGCACGCGGTTCGGGACGATGAGCGGGGGGTAGATCGGCAGGTCCGTGCCGCGCCCGGCGTGCCCGGCGTACGAGGCGTAGTACACGTCGGGGTGGTCGGGATGCGCGGGGTTGAACGTGTTGCACACCCAGTCGGGCGCGAGCTCGCAGAGGGCGTCCTCGGTGTGGGGCGCCTCGCGCTCGTAGGCGGCGCGACCGATGAAGTCCATGAAGCCGACGGCCCAGCTCTGCAGCCGCTCGGGCTGCGCGTGGAGGTAGTCCACGACGGCGCTGCCCCGGTGCGGCGTCGAGATCGTGACGAGCGAGGCGACCTCGGCGGCGCGGCCGAGCGTGCCGATGAGGTAGCGCCCGTCGAGCCCGGCCGACGAGAAGGCGACGAGGTTGACGCGCTCGGCCCCCGTCTCCGCCCGCACGCGGTCGATCCGCTCGGCCCACGCCCGGGCGCGCGTGGCGATCGTGTCGTAGGGGTTGACGTGGGGGGCGTAGGCCCAGATGCCGTGCCCGCGCAGGTGCATCGCCTCGGCGTGGAGCACGCCGCCCTGCATCAGGTTCGCGAGGGCCCCGAACCCGTGCATCAGCACGACGGGGTAGCGCGTCGGCACGAGCGGCGGCTGCGGGAACGGTACGAGCTCGACGGCGCGGCGGGCGAGGGTTTCGGCGCGGTGAGCGAGGTGTTCGAGCATGGGCGACCGAGCAGGCGGGACGGGGAGCGTGGGATGCGCGGGGGAGGAGACGCCGCTAACGCCGCCGCTCCGCCCTCGGGTCCACGACAGCTCGCGGCGAAAGGGCGGCTTCAAACGAGCCCCGTCGCCAGCAGCATCGCCGCGCCGGCCACGACGGGCACGCGGACGTTGTCGTTGATCGGCACGGGGAGTGCTTCGACGAACGCCGCCGTCAGCGCCCCGACCGCGAGTACGACGACGGCTACGCCCGGTACCGGGATCAGGCCGAAGGGGAGTGCCGCCAGCAGCCCCGTCACGAAGAACGCCGCCGAGCCCTCCACCGACTTCTCGGAAAACGGGTAGCGCGTCCGCCCGAACCGCCGCCCGATGACGGCCGCCGCGCCGTCGCCGACCATCAGCATCGCAAGCGACGCGGCCGCAATTGGCTCGGGGAAGAGGAAGGTGCAGACGGCGGCCGAGACGCACATCCACGTCGCCCCGTTGATCACGATGGGGCCGCCGAACGGGGGCTGTTCCTCCGGCCGCATGATCGGGGCGAAGAGCCAGTTGATGAATCGGTGCATCCAGCCGACCCGCAGCCGCGCCACGTCGCACGTCACCGCGAACACGGCGAGGGGGACGAGCAGCCAGAGCGATACCTCGCGCCCGAGCACGACGATGCCGAGCGGCATGACGAGCGCGCCGAGGTGGAGCGCTTTCCGCTTGAGTTCGGCGGAATACGAGATCAGAGGGGGCGAGTCGCTCAAAGCGGAGACCGTTGGGAAGAGGGCGAGCGGCGCGCCGCCGGGCGGGATCGGGAGCCTCGGCAAAGCTACGGGGTTCCACCCGTCTCGCCAACGTCTCTCCTCACCCCCGGTCTCATGCGTTCGCTCCTCACCCTCCTCATCCTCTGTCTCCTCCCCCTCGCCGCTTGCTCCGACCGCGGGGACGACTACGGCGACGCCATGTCCCGCGAACACGCCGACGATACCCCCACGGCTACTCCGCTCAGCACGCCGTCCGGCACCGCAGACGTCGTCACCGAAGAGGTCGTCTACGCCACCGTCGATGGCACGCGCATGATGGGCTTCGTCGCGCGCCCCGCCACGGACGGCGACGTCGAGGCGGGGTCGACACCCGGCCTCATCGTCATCCACGAGTGGTGGGGGCTCAACGACAACATCCGCGCGATGGCCGAGAAGCTCGCCGCCGAGGGCTACGTCGCCCTCGCCGTGGACCTCTACGGCGGCGACGTAGCCGAGACGCCGGAGCAGGCTCGCTCGCTCATGAGCGCGTCGATGGAGCGCGAGGCGGCGCTGACGTCGAACGTGACGCAGGCGTACGACTACCTCGCGGCGCAAGGCGGCGTGGAGAACGTCGGCGTGATCGGGTGGTGCTTCGGCGGCGGGTGGTCGCTACGGACGGCGCTCGCCCTGCCCAACGACATCGACGCGGCGGCGATCTACTACGGCCAGCTCGTCACCGACCCGGACCAGCTCGCGACGCTCGACATGCCGATTCTCGGCATCTTCGGCGGCGAAGACCAGGGCATCCCCGTCGCCCAAGTGCGCACGTTCGAGCAGCGGCTCGACTCGTTGGGCGCGAACGCTACGGTCGAGATTTACGAAGGGGCCGGCCATGCCTTCGCGAACCCGTCCGGCGAGCGCTACGTGCCCGAGGCCGCCGAGGACGCGTGGCAAAAGACGCTGGCCTTCTTCGACCGCTACCTCAAAGGGGACGGCAGCGACACGATGTAGCCGCGTGCGTCATCCGTCCGTCGCGCGGTCGATTTCGCGTCGGAACGCGGCGGTGGCGGCCTCGGGGTCGTCGGCTGTCGTGACCGCCGTCATCACGGCGACGCCGTGGGCGCCGGCGTCGAGCACGGACGCCACGTGCTCGGGCGTGATCCCCGCGATCCCGATGACGGGGATCGACACGGCGGCGCACGCGGCGGCGAGCCCGTCGAGCCCTTTCACCGAGGCCGGGTTCCGCTTCGACTGCGTTGGGAAGACGGGGCCGAAGCCTAGGTAGCTGGCACCGGCGGCCTCGGCGTCGCGCGCCTGCGCTGCGTTTGTAACCGTCGCGCCGACGACCGCGTTGGGACCGAGGATGCGGCGCGCCACGGCCACCGGCAGGTCGAGCTGCCCGAGGTGGACGCCCGCCGCGCCGACGGCGAGGGCGAGGGCGGGGTCGTCGTTGACGAGGAGCGGGACGCCGGCGGCGTGGCACGCCGCGGCCGTCTGCTCGGCTTCGTGGAGGCGGGCACGGAGGGTGGCGACTTTGTGGCGGAACTGAACGGTGTCGGCACCGCCACGGGCGGCGAGAGTGGCGAGGTCGGCGTTAGAGAACCGCTGCTGGAAGACGAAATCGGTGAGGACGTGGAGGCGGCCGACGGGCATGGAAGGCGGATTGGGAGCGGCGAAGGGCGATTAGAAACTTTTTTGTCGAAAACAAAAAAATTCCTACTTTATACATCTGCAAGCAGAAGTTCGATGCCGAAGCTCTACGATCGCTCGATCAACAGGCCGGTTATTGAAACGCCTCTGCTCCCTTATTCCTACCACGCAAGACGCATCACTACCATGGGAGAACGCGAGACCGGTAAGGTCAAGTGGTTCAACGCTGACAAAGGCTACGGCTTCATCGAGCGCGAGTCCGGCGGCGACATTTTTGTTCATCACAGCGAGATCCGCATGGAGGGCTATCGGACCCTCGAAGAAGGCCAGGCGGTCGAGTTCGTCGTCGGCCAGGGTCGCAAGGGCCTCCAGGCGCAGGAAGTGACCGCTGCTCCCTGACCTCCGCAGTACGGACGCTCCCCTCGCGGGACGTTCAAAGGGCTGACCCTCTTCGGGGCAGCCCTTTTCTTATGAGTGCCGTCGATGTTCGCGGGCGCTCAAGCGTGTGGCGATGCTCAGGGGGTGTCGTCGCTGGCGCGGCGCTCGGCTTCGGCGGCGCGGCGTTGCGCGTCGGCGGCCATCCGCTGCGTCTCGGCGGCCATCCGCTCGGTCTCGGCCGCCCCGCCCGACGCGACGGGTGGCGGCGTCCCGGCAGGGCGCTCAACGACGTCGCGCTCCACGACGACGGTCTCGTGCGGCGTCGTCTCGAGTTCGGCGACCCGCTTCTCCAGCTTCTTGATGCGGCCGCGCGAGCGGATCCGGCCCGGCACGGAGAACAGCGCGCCGACGAGCACGCCGCTCAGGAGAGTGACGATGATGACGAGGGCGAGCGGGCTCGTGAGGACGTAGTTGGGGCCGATGTGGATCTCGGTCGGGTCCGGGTTGTAGAGCGCGAACACGACCGCGAGAATGGCGATGAGGAGGGAGAAGACGAGCGCGAAACGCATGAGGAAGCCTCGATGGGGTGGGTTAGACGGCGCACTCCGCAATTAACGAAAAAAGATGCTGCCGAAAGCAGCGGGGCGTCAGCCGACGGTGCGGCCCTTCCAGCGGACGCGGCCCGTCCAGTGGCTCACGGCCGAGTCGATGGGGAGGAGGCCGCCGAGGAGGAGCGAGAGCGGGGCGAGGAGGCAGACGCGGAGGGGGAACCGGCCGGCGGCGTCGGTGCCGGCTTTGAGCGCATAGAGCGAGAGGAGGAACCACGGCGAGACGAGCGGGGGCAGCACGAAGGCGACCCAGAACAGCGAGTGCGCCGCCACGAAACGCAGCGGCGTCCCGCCTTGGAGGAGGTAAGCGTTCTTGCGGAACCCCGCCCACGCCTCGCCCAGGCTCCGGTACATCCACACCTCGACATCGTCTTGCAGGTCGCGCAAGGCGACTCGCATCCCTTTCGATTTGAGGTAGCGCCCGATCCGCACGTCTTCGAGCACGGCGTCGGGGAGCGCAGCGTGGGGCTCGTGCCGGTGGTACGCCTCGGCGCGGAGGAGCCAGCACTGCCCGTTGAGCGAGGCCAGCGACGGCGCTTTCGTGCGCGGGACGAAAGCGAGGGGGAGCGCCGTCATCATCGCGAACGGGACGAGGCTTGTGAGGAGCATACCGCCGCCACGCAGATGAGGAAGCCCAGTGAGGACGCCGCCCGCCTCGCCCGCCTTCCGCTCCACGGCTTCGAGCCGCTCGACGAGCCGACGCAGCGCGCCCGCGTCTTTCAGCGCCGCGTCGGCGTCGAGGAAGAGGTAGACCTCGCCGCGAGCCGAGCGCGTGGCCTGGTAGAGCGCGTGGACTTTGCCGACCCAGCCGGGTGGCGGCCCGTCGCCCCGGAAGCCACGCACGACCCCGCCCGCACTCTCGATCACGTCCCACGTTCCGTCCTCGGAGCCGTCGTCGTAGACGAGCACTTCGAACTCCGGGTAGTCCTGCTCGACGAGGGTCGGGAGCAGGCGGCGGAGGTTGTCGGCCTCGTTCCGCGCCGGGATCAGCACCGACACCGTTGGCAGCGTGGCGGGGGCGACGCGGGCCGAGCGCGTCCGCCGCAGGTAGAACAGGTTCGCTGCGAGGACGCTCAGGAACAGAGCGTGGAGGCTGAGGAGAACGGTCATCCGGGGGAGGCAGAGGAGAGCGGAGGGCGCGAAGCGTCGAACGAGGCCGGTCCGCATCCCCCGGGATACGGCTGGCAGCAGGCGGGGTCCCCGAACTTACGGAGGGTCGATGAGGAACTGGCGGAAGAGCGGCGGTGGGTCCTTGGCGAGGAGGCGGTCGCGGACGCGGTCGGTGTTGGGGCGGCCGAGCTTCTGGAGCGTGTACCAGATCCACACCTCGGGCTCGAACGGCGAGATGCCGGGCGTCGGGCGCTGGCGCAGCACGGTCCGCAGCCGCTCGAACACCTGGAGCGCTCGCTCGCTGCTCCCGCCGAAGAGGCCGGGCCGGTAGAGCAGCGATTGGCCGTCCACGAGCAGGACGTACGGCTCCTCGGGGTCGAGGGCGCGGGCGCGTTCGAGCAGGCGGTCGGAGCGCATGCCGAAGACGGCGAGCTTCCACGGCGGCGCTTCGGCAGCGCGGTAGGCCCAGAGCGCGGCGAGGAGGGCGAAGTCACGGGCCGTACGGCAATCGCTCTCTTCGGGGATGCCTTCGAGGTAGCGGGCGTCGAGGGTGAGCGGGTAGAGGCGGTAACGGTAGAGGAGTTCGTCGCTCGCGGTGTGGGCGCGCTTGTGTAAGCGAACGAGGCCGGCGGAGTCGTTCTGAGCGTAGAGCGAGGCGAGAGTATCGGGCGGGCTCACGGAAGGGCTCGCGAAAAGGAGGAGCGTCAGCAACAGCGTCATGGACGGGGCAGGAAGCAGGCGGTCACGAGGGAAGCTGCCGTAGGGGCCGGAGCAGAGCCGGGAGGAGTAACAAAGGGAGGCGGAGGTGCAGGGCCGGGGAGGGGAAGGAGGGGAAGGAGGGGAAGGCAAGCAAAACCGTTCAAGGTAGCGAAGCCGTCGCGCTCCGGTTTACTCTCCATCCCCTCCACTCTCTCCACCCCCTCCACTCTCCAAATGTGATCACGTCCAGCGGCGAAGCAGGGGAGCGAGGCGACCGAGGTCCCACCGTTCGTGCGCGCTCGGCCGGCCTTCGACGAGGGTGCGGCCCGACCCCGGCTGCGTAGAACAGAGGGTGTCGATCGCGTGGCGGAGGCGGTCGCGCTCGCCGCCGTCCGGCGCGTCGTGCGGGGCGCTGCCGCCGAGGAGGACGGTCGGGCGGTCCTCGCCCCACCACGTCACCCGGATGCCGACGGGCCACCACTGCGTCTCGTCCGGCAGGAGTTTAGCCAAACGGCTGAAGGCGGACGGTGAAAACTCCGCGACGCCCGCGTCCGGCGGGCCGAGCTCGCCCTCGGGGAAATAGAGGAACGCGTGCTCGGGCCGGTCGCGCAGCCGCCGCGCCGTCTCGCGGATCGTCGCGAGGCGCTGCGCCGGATCGTCGAGGGGAAAGGGGAGCGCGCCGAGCGGGCCGAAGAGCGGCGTCCGCTCCCACTCGTTCATCCACAGCAGCGGCGGCCGGTCGAGCACGCGGCGCGCGAGCAGCCACAGGAAATAGCCGTCGTGGAATGAGTGGTGGTTCGTGTAGATCACGAGCGGGCGGTCCGGCGCGAGCGTCGCCCCCGCCCCGTGCCACGGCTCCGGGCCGACCCACACGACGCGGCGAAACGTCCGCCCGAGATCCCGCTCGATCAGCCCTTCGACGAGCTTCACCGCGACGCGCTTGCCGAGCGGGGCGGCGGTCCGGGCGTCGTCACGGGCCATGTCAGCGCGCAGTTTCGGGATGCGCCGCGATCCTATGCGCCGCGCGAACGCCCTCCGTCAGTCGCGCTTTGCGGGGGAGGTAGGCGTCGTGGACGACGAGGCGCAGCTTGCGCGGGAGCCTGACGTAGTTGCGGCGGCGGAGGTTATCGTAGCCTGCAGCGCGGACCTCGTTCATAATCTCGCGGTACATCCGAGCCGCCGCCGCGATCCCAACGCGCGAGCGGAACGGGAGTCCGCCGATGCCGCGCTCGGCATCGTCGTAGAGCGCCTCAGTCTCGCCCATCACCGACTCCATCAGGTCGACGTATTCGGCGTCGGGGCCGTGGCCGTTGCGGGCGACGCCGAGGAGGTCGGCCCGCGTCAGCCCGTAGCGACGGAGGGCGTCGGCCGGGAGGTAGAGGCGGTCGAGTTCCTGGAGGTCCTCGCCCACGTCGCGGAGGATGTTCGTGACCTGCATCGCCTTGCCGAGCGCCCGCGCCGGCGCTTCGAGTGGAGCGATCTGCGCCCGCTCGTCGACGAGGAACGGCAGCATCATCGCGCCGACGCTGCCCGCGACGAGGTCGGCGTAGGCCAGCAGGTCGCCCATGTCGTCGATACCGCGGCCGCGGAGGTCCCACTCGGCACCGTCGAGGAGTTCGTGGAGCGGCTCGGGCAACAGGTCGAAGCGCTCGTGGATCTCGGCGAGGCGCCGCCACAGGAACGTGTCCGGCGGCCGGCCCGCGAGCGTCCGGTCGAGCGCGTCGCGCGCCTCGTCGACCTCGCGCAAAGCGCGGGCCGGCCCGACGGCGAGCACGCGCTCGTCGGCGATCGTGTCCACGGTCCGGCAGTAGAGGTAGAGCGCGGCGATGGGGAGGCGGACCTCGCCGGGGAGCAGGCGCGTCGCGAGGGAGAACGTGCGCGAGTGGTAGCGGAAGGCCCGCCAGAGGTAGCGGTCCTCGGCGTCGCGTCCCGCCCCGGCGGGCGGGGCAACGGGCGGTGCAGTCGGGGATGGGCGCGGCGTCGTCATACGCGGGCAGGCACGGGCGGGCGGGCGGCGGGTAATGTGGTCCCGCGAAAGCGGACGAGGCCGAGCACGACGGCGAGGGCGACGAGGCCGAGGACGCCGGCGAGCGCCGCGCCGTACGCGAAGCAGATGAACACGGGGAACAGCACGTTGACGGCGTAAAGCGTCGGTGCCCAGCGCGGCGCGGCGCGCAGCCCGCCGAGGAGCCGGTCGTACCCCCACATGATAACGAGCGAGGTCCCGAGCCAGCCGAGCCAGTTCACGAGCGGCATCCCGAAGAACACGCCGCCGCCGGGGTACGACCAGAAGCTCCACCCGCTGTGCGCGCCTGCCGTCATCGCCGGGTCGAGCGCGACGTCCCACAGCACCATGAACACGGCCGCCGTCACGACCCGGCCCCATCGCCCGATCCCGAGCCGCCCGGCGAGGTCGTAGCTCAACAGCGACATCGCGTACCACGACGGCGGGATGAACCACGGCACGTGGTCCGCGATCTTCGCGCCGAGGAGGTCGCTGTAGACGTAGGCCCCAAACGGGAAGCCCGTCTGCGTCCCCACGAGCTCGGCCGCCGCGCCGATCGCGCTGCCCCAGAGGAGGAAGAGGACGGAGCGCCGCGCGCCCAGCGCCGGGAGGTAGAGCAGCAGCGTCAGGAGGGGCATCAGCGCCATGTACGCCCACGTCGAGCCCTTCACCATGTCGAGGAGGCCGACGCCGAGGTTCTGCGCGATCCATCCGAGGGCGACGGCCGCCTCGGCGGGGAAGAACGTCAGCAGCAACGTCCCCGCCACGCTGAACAAGATGGAGCCGACGAACACGCCGAACGCGACGGCGAACACCCGCTCGACGGGGCGCGGCGGGGCCGGGGAGAAGGGAGGCAAAGCGGGCATCGCGGGAGCGGTACGGACGGGGTGCGGACGGAAAGGGGCGGGCTCGACCGCGCGTGCGGTCGGGGAGTTCAACCCGAAGGCGGGCTCCCTGATCCGAGCGTTTTCAGGGTTCGGTGAAAGGAGGGCCGGAGGCGTCTTAAGCCAGCCGCGAGACGACGGGACAGAGGCGAGCACCGGCCCTCGCTTCGCGCTACCCGTCACGGGCCGTTCATACACATCGGACGAACGGCGCAGTGAAAAATCCGATCGGTCGAGGACAGAGTACGGCCGTGAGCGGACCCTGTGCCGGGAGTTCGACGTGTAGTGCGTCTACACTTCTCGCACGCACCTCTACGATTCATGTCCGACCTCAACCCGACTCTCACCGACAAAGCGAAGTGGCTCGCGCTCGCCGTCGGTTCCGCCTTCATCGCTAGCTTCGCCGTGAAGAACCTCATCCGCGCCGGGTGGCGCACCGTCGCCGACGACGACCCGCCGCTGAACCCCGCCTCGCTCGACACCGATTGGAACGAGGCGATCACGTGGACGGTCATCACCGGCATCGCCGCCGGGCTCACGCGCCTCGTCGTCCGGCGCGGCGCCGCCGCCACGTGGCGGAACGTCACCGGCACGCACCCGCCGGGCCTCGAAACGCAGTAACCTCCACGCTCCCGATCCGCCCATGCCCACCTCCAACCCCGACGCCCTCCGCGAAGTCTGCGCCGGCCGCAGCGGCGTCGACCCCGACACGCTCGAAGCCGTCGTCTCGCTCGCCGTCGAGATCGCGCGCGAGGGGCGGGAGGGGCGGAAGATCGGGACGCTCTTCGTCGTGGGTGACACCGACGCCGTGCTCGCGCAGAGCCGGCCGCTCGTGCTCGACCCGCTCTACGGCCACCCCGACGACGCCCGCCGCGTCGCCGACCCCGCCTTCCGCGAGACGGTCAAAGAGCTCGCCCAACTCGACGGCGGCTTCGTCGTCCGCAACGACGGCGTGGTCGTCTCCGCCGCGCGGTACATCGACGCCTCCTCCGACGGCGTCGACATCCCGCTCGGGCTCGGGAGCCGGCACATGGCCGGGGCGTCGATCACGCTCCGCACCCAGTCCGTCGCCGTCGTCGCGTCGGAGAGTTCGGTCGTGCGGATGTTCGACCGGGGCGAGATCGTGGCCGAGATTCTGCCCGAGCTGTGGATGCTCCGCCGCTACGCCGCCGACCTCGGCCTGCCGAGCCTCCTCGATGGCCGCGCCGAGCGCTCGCAGTCCGACGACGGCTCGGTGATCGTGAGCCGCCCGTCGAGCGCGCGCACCGGCCCCGCCGCCCGCGTTCCCGTGCAGGACCGCCGTACGCTCGCGCCGCCCGTCAGCGACCGCGATCACCGCCTCGGGCCGGACGACGCGGCCGTGACCGTCCTCGTCTACGGCGATTTCGAGTGCCCGTACTGCGCCCGCGTCCACGGCCTGCTCGAGACGCTCCGCGACGAGCTAGGCGACGACCTCCGGCTCGCGTACCGGCACTACCCGCTCGTCCGCGTCCACCCGCACGCGCAGCGCGCCGCCGAGGCTTCGGAGGCCGCCGGGGCGCAGGGCCAGTTCTGGCCGATGCACGACGCCCTCACCGCCCACCACGACGCCCTCGGCGCCGACCGCATCGATGCGCTCGCCGCCGACCTCGGGCTCGACATGGAGCGGCTCCGCGAGCAACTCGCCACCCACGCCTTCGCCGACCGCGTCCGCGCCGACTACCGCAGCGGCGTGCAGAGCGGCGTCGACGCCACGCCCGCGCTCTTCGTCAACGGGCAGCGCTACCCCGGCAAGCTCCGCCTCGACCCGCTGCGCGCGGCACTCGCCGCCGTCAGGGGTTGAGCGACTGCGGTACGGCAGCCAAGTTATTGTTTTAGCAGTATCATCGAATAGTATTCGTTTCGGTTTAACGCTATTCGATAGATCGGGGAAGACGATGCGCCCGTTCCTCCCGCCACTGCTCCTCGTCGCGCTCTGTGGGGCCTCGCTGATCGCCTGCTCGTCGGAGGGCGGCACGCACGACCCGAAGGCGCTCCCGTACACGCTCGTACCTGTCCGCAACCTCGGCATGGGGGTGCAGGCAGCGGACCTCAACGGAGATGGGATCGATGAGGTGGTGATCTCCAAATTGCCTGGCGGGCGACCACCAGGCGTGATGGCCGTATGGCTCCAGACCTACGACGGGCGGACCATCGAGCAGGCCAACTTCGAAGGCCAGATTCTGCGTCTGCACTTCCTCGATCTCGATGGGGACGGCACTCTCGAAACCCTCGTCCCGTACATCCGCAGCGACTCCCTCTTCCTCGGTATCGTCGACGTGCGGGGCCGGAAGCGCGGCGGGTTCTTCCTCGTGGCGGGAGAGCCGCGGGAAGAGCCCGAAGGGGCGCTCCCCTGGGACCCGAATATCGAAGCGTTCTACGCCGTCGACGCCGACGACGATGCGAGAGGCGAGCTCGTGACCGTCGTCCAAACCGGGTACGCTCGGCTCCCCCGAGGCGTGCTGGTTCACGATCTGCCAGACGGCGAGCCGCTCGGGCAGGTCATCATCGGAGGTCGGCCGGAGTCCTCCTTCCTGAGCGATGTCGGTGGAGATGCTGCGCCGGAGCTAGTGGTGAGCACGTGGTCGCCGAACAACGGAGCGGTGGCCGGAGGCTTCGACGACGCGCACTCCTACGTCATCGCCTTCGATCTGAATCCGGCGCTAGAGGTGCGGTGGTCGAAGGAGACGGGCGGGCTATGGAGCGGGACCTACGTTGCCTCCGCCGACTTCGACGGGGACGGGCACCGCGAACTACTGATATGCACCACGACGGCGTCCTCGAAGCCGGAAGAGGCGCGCTTCGAAATCGTAGAGTCGGGCACGGGGCGCACCCTCCGGCACCGAAGCATCGCCGAGCCGCTGCGATGGGCACTGGCCGTCGACTTGGATCGGGATGCCCAACCGGAGATCGTAGCCGTTCGGTCGCCGGACGAGGTGTGGGTCTTTGATGGACGGCTCGAACGGGTTCAGCGCCGCCGGATCGCACGGGAACTGGGGACCCTCGGCGTCTGGCCGGACATGGACGGCGACGGGGTGGACGAGCTTACGGTGGGCTCAACGGAGGGGGAACTGTTGCTCGACCCGGCGCTTCGAGTGAAGGCGATCATGCCCGGCGAGGTTGTCGGCGTCATGCGACGAGGGATCGGCCGGTCGCCGTACCTCCTCGTCGGACACGGGGAGCAGGTCTGGGCGATGGAACTCGTCGAGAACCGGCTCTGGTGGGTCTACCGGTACGGGCCGCTCGCGCTGTGGGTGCTCGGGGTCGCCGGTGCGCTCGGGGCCGTGGCGGGCGGACGTTCCCTCTACCAGCGCACTCGATTGCTGGAGCGGGTCTACCCCGTCGCCGTGGACGGGGCGGCGAACGGAGTGCTCGTGCTCGACGACGCCGGGCGCATCGTGCTGATGAACGCTGCCCTGTGCGAGTGGCTCGGGCTTGCCGAGGCGCGGCCGGTGAAGGGGGGGGCGGTCGGCGCGGTGCTCGGCGAGGCCCCCGCCCTTGCTGCGTTCCTCCGTCAAGCGCTCGCCGATGACCCACCCCGCCACCACGCCGAAGAGGTGGCGCTGGGGGCGAACGGGCAGCAGCACGTCCACTACGTCGCGGCCGATCCGGTCGCCCTCCAGAACGGGCGCGCCCCGCACTGGCTCGTCACCCTCGCGCCGGGCCGACGGGACGCTACCTACCTCGACGCTCGGCTGTGGGCGGCGATGGCCGAGGAGATCACCCACAAGCTCCGCAATGCGCTCGGAGCCATCTTGCTGGAGGCCGAGGAATTGCAAGTCGCCTACCGGCAGCAGGCCCCGGCGTCGTCTGGGACTCTCGACCCGTACACCGAGCGTATCGCCGAACGCGTCAACACACTCCGACGGGAGACGCTTCAACTCCTGAGCATCCACGACGTGGAGGCCCTTACCCTCACCCGGTCGGACCTCAGCAGCGTGGTGCGCGACGTGGAGGAGACCCTTGCGCGGGACCGCCCGCCCCGTGCCGAGCTTCGTTTCCGGCTGGAAGACGGGCTCCCGGCCGTCGCCGTAGATCGAGAGCGGATGCAGGCCGCGCTGGAAAACCTCGTCTCGAACGCCTTCCGCGCCGTCAGCGGCGGGGGCATCGTCACGGTCTCCACCTACGCGGTACCGAATTTGCAGCGGGCACAGACAGCCTTCGAACCGGCCGACTACGCGGTGCTGGAGGTCCGGGACAACGGGACGGGGATCGCACCAGCGGACCTCCGCTCCATCTTCGAGCCGGGCTTCTCGACCGCCGAGTTCGGGACGGGCCTCGGGCTGGCGCTCGTACAGCGCATTGCCGCACACCACGGCGGCTTCGTCAAGGTGGAGAGCGAAGCGGGCGTCGGCTCGCTCTTCAGCCTCTATCTCCCCGTCGCAGACGCAGGACCCGTCCAACGGAATGCGTGAGCCGCACCCCATAGCCGCAAAGGAGGAGCCCGGTAGCGGCCCCCGTCCGCGCATCCTCGTCGTAGACGACGAGCAGGCCTTCCGCGAAGCGATCTGCCGCACGCTCCGCACCGAGGGCTACGACGCCGTCGCTGCCGTCGAGGGGCAGCAGGCCCTCGACACCCTCGGCGCGCAGCCCGTCGACCTCGTCCTGCTCGACCTCAAGCTCGATCACTCCGCGCTCTCCGGGATGGGCGTGCTGCGCGCCGTCGTCGAAGACCACCCGCAGACGCCGGTGGTGATGATCTCGGGCCGGGGCACGATCCGGGCGGCGGTCGAGGCGACCCACCTCGGCGCGCACGACTTCCTGGAGAAGGACGTCGGCCGCGAGCGGATCCTGCTCACCGTCCGCAACACGCTCGAAAAGGCCCGGCTGGAGCGCCAGCGTGACCGGCTGCTCGACGAGGCGAACTGGCCCTACCGGCTGGCGGGCTCCAGCACGGCCATGGAGACGGTCCGCCGCGCCATCGCTCGCGCCGCCCACACGGATCTGCCGGTGCTCATCACCGGCGAGCGCGGGGTGGGCAAAGAGCTCGTCGCTCAGAACATCCACCGCCAGAGTGCGCGGGCCGAGGGGCGCTTCCTCGCGGTCAACGTCGCTGCACTCTCGGAGGGGCTCGTCGAGAGCGAGCTGTTCGGGCACGAGAAGGGAGCCTTCAACGACGCCGTGCAGCGGATCGGGAAATTCGAGGCGGCCGAGGGCGGCACCCTCTTCCTCGACGAGATCGCCGACATGACGCTTGCCACGCAGGCGAAGGTGCTCCGCGCCCTTCAGGAGCACGAGGTCACCCGCGTCGGTGGGAACGGCGTGATCCGAGTGGACACCCGCGTCATCGCAGCGACGAACAAAGACCTGCCGGCGGAGATCGAAGCGGGGGCCTTCCGCGCCGACCTCTACGACCGTCTCGACGTTCTTCGTCTCTACGTCCCGTCCCTGCGCGAGCGCTCCGAAGACGTCTCCGAGCTCGTCGAGCACGTCGTGGCGCAGCATTGGACGGAGAAGGGGCGGCCGTTCAAGCGGTTCTCGGTGGAGGCGCTGGCCGCGATGGCCGGGTATGACTGGCCGGGCAACGTCCGCGAGCTCGTCAACGGCGTCCACCGCCTCATGGCGAACGTGGAAGGCGATACGATCCACCCCCGACACGTAGCGGCGCATGTGAGCCACCGATGGCGAGGGAGATCGGGTACGTCGGTGCCGCGCGTTGAGGCGCCGGTAACTGCACCGCCGCTCCTCCTGATCCGACCGCTCGACGAGGCGGCGAAGGGCTTCGAGCGTCGGTACCTCGTGCAGGCGCTCATCGTGAACGGATGGAAGAAGGTGAAGACGGCCGCTGCGCTTGGGATCGACCGCGCGACGCTCTATCGCAAGATGCAGGAGCACGAGATTGAGGTCCCGGAAAAGCATGGCGGGCTCAGCGGCGACGGCGCTGGTGCGTAGCCCGACGTTGCAGCGACGCGACAGTTTGGAGCAGCGCGATGATGCACGGTTGCACCACGGGCATCGGCGGGTTGCTCGGCTCGGTGAGGGTGAGCCGCCGCGATAGTGCGGCCCGCTCTTTCAGTGCTGAACTTTAAAGGTTTAGTAGGGGGGAGGACCTGCTGTGGCATCCGGTTTGAACAGCCGGGAGGGGGACGACGCATTCCATCTCGCTCAGCCATCGCCCAGAGGCCCTATGCAACACGCTACGCTGACCGCACTCGCCCTGTGTCTATTCATCCCGTGGCCTGTGTTCGCCCAAGAGGCGGGCACTCAACACGTGGGAGTGGAGGGGAGTACATCCGCTCCCGACGCTTCCCTGTCCATCATCCCACAGGCGGACTGGCGAGGCGGTCTCTGGACCACGCCCGGTTCCGAGTTCGAGGCCTCGCGCTCGGACACGACGGAGGCGGCCACCATCGAACTGAGGAGCGGGTTCTTTCAGGCCGACCAGTTCGTCTACGGGGAGAACAAACCGCAGAAAGTGTTCACCACGTTCGGCCTCCGGTCCGAGTTCAAGCAGGTCATGGGGGCCCACCCGGAGGCGCTTCAGGCGGCGGAGGGGGCGGGCTCCTACAAGGCGCTTGCGCTTGCTGGGAGCGTAGCGACGCTGCTCGGCTCCGTGCTCTACCTGTCCAACACCCTCAGCGACGCGAACGAGATCGACCAGGGCAACCTGGAGACCTCCGACAACGGGGGGGCGTTCGGCCTCATGATTGGCGGAGCCGTCGTGAGTGGGATAGGGGGGCTGATGGCCCGTTCCCGCGTCCGAGAGGGCGTCCGCATTTTCAACGAACGGCAAGCAGCGGACGAGTCGCCAAACAGAGCCGAGCCGGTCGTTCGGAACGAGGAGGTAGCGCCGAGTTCCGAGGCGGCGAGTCCAGTGGCAGAGACGCAGAGAGCACCCGTCGAAGCACGGCCCGCCGGGCTGGAGTCGTGGTACACCTACTGGGGGCTCGGCTGGGCCAATCCCGGCTACCCCGGTGAGGTGGATCAGACGCTCGATGTGCTACGAGATCTGGATGGTGTGAGCAACCTCACGCTTGGCCTCGACCTGCTCGGCTTCTACTTCCCGCTCGGCGGCGACAAGACGATCGTGGGCGGCATTGTCAACGCGGCCGGGGAGCGGTTCGAGGTCGAGGGGGAGTCGTTCCAGATCAACCAGTACCTGTACTCGGCCAGCGTGATGCACTTCTTCAACCAGTACGTCGGGCGTGGCTTCTTCGCACGCGGCGACGTGGGGCTGGCGCGGGTCGCGGTGGACAGTTCGTTCGGTGAGGACGGGGCGAGCGAGAGCGGCTTCGGCTTCCTCCTCGGCGGCGGCTACGCCTTCCCCGTGACCGCAGGCACGCGCCTGTTGCTCAACGCGAACTTCGCCCGCCGGAGCGTCGAAGGCGAGAGCTACAGCGCCTTCAGCCTCAGCCTCGGCGGGCTGTTCTGAGGGCTCAAATCAAGTGCAGATACACCGACACGAAATACGACGAGGCTCTACCATGCGAATCAATACAAGGCGCACACTCTGCATCCAAACGATCTTTTGCAGCCTGTTCCTCTCGGGCCTCGTGCTCCTCACCCTCCCTGCTGCCGCGACGCAAGCCGATACGCTGTGGTCTGAGAATTGGGAAGGCGACTTCACTGACAACTGGTTCGTGGACAACGGTTCCTGGGAGGTAGGCGAGCCGACGAGCGGGCCGGGCAGCGCCTACGAAGGGGGGAACGTAGGGGCTACGGTGCTTGACGGGGACTACTCCGACTCTGCGCCCGACAGCCGGCTCATCCGTTTTACATCCTTCGTAGTCCCCTCGGCGGAAATGAACCCGGCGCTGCGATTCTGGCACTACGTGAGCTTCGGTGGCGGCGACTTTGGGCGGGTGGATATCAGCACGGACGGAGGAAACATATGGGAATCGCTTTCGCCGAATTATTTCCCACACAGCACGGAGCGGTGGACGAACCCTCGGCTCGATCTCAGCGCCTATGCGGGGCAGGAGGTGCAACTCGCCCTCTTCTTCCATTCCGAAAACCTCGGGGGTGGGAGCGCGGACCCCAGCTCCGGTTGGTACGTCGACGATATTGCCGTCATTACGGGTCCGCCTCTGGAATTCGATAACCCACAGAATTGGGAGGCTGGTATTGGCGATTGGGTCGTCGCTGAGCTCGGCACATGGGAAGTAGGGGAGCCCACGAGCGGCCCGGGAGGTGCCTTTGCAGGAACGCAGGCCGCGGCCACAATACTCGATGGGAATTATGCCGACTCTGCGCCGGACAGCCGCCTGATCAGCCCACTCTTTACAGTCCCTGCCTTAGCTGAGAACCCACGGCTGAGGTTCTGGCATTGGTGGAGCTTTGGCGGTGGCGACTATGGGCGCGTCGAGATCAGCAACGACGGGGGTACGATGTGGGAAGCTCTATCGCCGAACTACACCTCCCATAGCACGAGCCGCTGGACGAGGCCGTTGCTCGATCTCAGCGCCTATGCGGGGCAGGAGGTGCAACTCGCCCTCTTCTTCCATTCCGAAAACCTCGGGGGTGGGAGCGCGGACCCCAGCTCCGGTTGGTACGTCGACGATATTGCCGTCATTACGGGCTCCCTCCCTCCGGTGAACATCCCAGAAGGTTGGGAAACGGGTGTTGGAGGGTGGCATGCTGACTTTGGGACGTGGGAGGTTGGTATCCCCACAAGCGGGCCGGGAAGTGCTAATACAGGGGAGCAAAGCGCCGCCACGATCTTAGATGGTAACTACTCCGATTCCGCATTAGATAGTCGACTCATCAGCCCAGTCTTCGTACTCGACGGTACTGCGACTTCTCGTGTTTGCTTCTGGCACTGGTTCAGCTTCGGAGGAGGCGACTTCGGGGAAACACAGATCCGAGAGATAGGAGGCGAATGGACGACCATCGGTGGACCGTTCACGAGCAATAGTAGTGGAGTCTGGACCTTCTTCTGCACCAGCTCTCTACCTGCTTACGCGGGGCAGGAGGTGCAACTCGCATTCTTCTTCCACTCCGAGAACCTTGGGGGTGGGAGCGCAGATCCCGGCGTCGGATGGTACATCGACGACATCGGTGGGCTCGTTACCGTTGCCTCGGAAGAGCAAGCCACCTCAGGCTCTTGGAACCTCCGTGGCGTGTATCCGAACCCCTTTGCTAGGGAGACCATCTTCGCTTTCTTTCTACCGGGATCAGCGGAGGTTATGCTCCGTGTATTCGACGTGCTCGGGCGCGAGGTGGGGACGGTGACGCCGGGGCTGTTGCCGGCGGGCGAGCACCGAATCCCGTGGCGCGCGGCGGGGCTGGCGAGCGGAGTCTACCTCTACCGCGTCGAGGCGAGGATGCCCGGCGGGACGGAGGTGCGGTCGGGGCGGCTCACGGTGATGCAGTGATTGGGGCAAAGCGTGAGAGGGAGCACGAGCAACGAACGATCACAACACGATGACGGCCATGCGACGACACCTCCAGCTAGGCTTTTGCACCGCATTACTCACCGTCGGTCTACTCGCGGGGGGGTGCGACAGCAGCGAAGAAGGATCGGACACGCCGCCGGAGGGGTTCACGCTCGTCGGGGCGTGGGAGGTCACGGCGATCGAGGGCGCGCCGGGTTCGGTGGACGGCTCCAACAGCACGTGGACACTCCGGGAGAACGGGACCTACTCGTGGTTCCTCGACCTCCCGCCCTTCGACCTCAGCGGCGGCGGGAACTACAGCCTCGACGGGGGCACGCTCACTGTCAGCGGTGTCGTTGCTAACACCGTTCTCTCCGAAGCGACCGACGGTCGGGTAGCACTCTCGTTTGGGAGCAACACGTTCAGCTTCCGCGACGACGACGGAGACCGATGGACCTACCGAAGGGCGGAGTGAGGGGGCGATGCAGCCGAGGCCCGTGCGGTCGGGAGCTCCTGCCTCTTGCGTAAGCCGAGTGGCGTGGCATGGGAAACCGTTGCTTCGGGTGATGGTTGGCAGCAGCCCCTACGCCGTCTGTTGCCATGTGCGTTCTCTTCGTCGCCCGCGAGGTGCACCCGCGTTACCCGCTCGTCATTGCGTCCAATCGGGACGAGGCGCACGCGCGGCCGACGGCCCCGGCGGCGTTCTGGGACGACGCGCCGCACGTCCTCGCCGGACGCGACCTCAAAGCCGGCGGCACGTGGTCGGGTGTCACGACGACCGGCCGCTGGGCGGCGCTGACGAACATCCGCGCGCCCGAGTGGATGGGCACGGAAGCGCCCCGCTCGCGCGGCGCCCTCGTCGCCGACTTCCTCCGCGGCGACGCCGCGCCCGCCGACTACGCCGCCGACGCCACGGCCGAGCGACAGGAGTACGGCGGCTTCAACCTGCTCGTCGGCACGCTCGACGACCTCTGGTACAGCTCGAGCCGGATGGCGACGCCGCGCCGGCTGGGGGCCGGGCTCTTCGGGCTTAGCAACGGCGCGCTCGACGACCCGTGGCCGAAGGTGGCGCGCGGTGGGCAGGGGTTCCAGCGGTGGGTCGAGGACGATGGGCTCGGCGAGGAGGACCTCTTCGCCCTCATGCGAGACGAGACGCGGGCGCCGGACGACCTGCTGCCCCTCACCGGCGTCGGCGTCGAGACGGAGCGGTTCCTCTCGCCACTTTTTATCGTCAGCCCGGCGTACGGGACGCGGGCGACGACGCTGCTCACCGTCCGCGGCGACGGCACCGCGCGCGTCATCGAGCGTTCGTACCGGCCGGACGGCGCGGCGGCGGGCACGGTCGCCTACGATTTTCGCCTCGCGTGAGTCCTGATCCCGGTTCGGGCGTGTACCTCCCCGCCCCGCATTTCGCTGCGGCTCTCGCCCCCTTTCTTCGATATCCCACATGGCCCAACCTCCCCCTTCTCGTACGAGCCGCCGCGCCGTGATCAACGCCCAGGAACCGGCCCGGCCCGGCGAGGAAATGCGCGCCACCCTCGACCGCGCGAAGAGCGGCGCCCCGGCCTCCGGCCACGCCGTCCGCGACCTCTTCTCGACCGACGAGATCTTCCAGCGCCTCGTCGCCACGGCCGACGAGGAGTTCGTCCGCTCGACGCGGCTGCTGTTCCTCTCGGGCCTCGCCGCCGGGCTCTCGATCGGGCTCACGCTGATGGCGCGGAGCGCGGGCACGGCCGCCGTCCCCGGCGACGAGAGCGGGCTCATCGGGAATCTGCTCTACCCCATCGGCTTCCTCCTCATCGTGCTCGGGCGCTATCAACTGTTCACCGAGAACACGCTCACGCCCGTGACGCTCGTGCTCACGCGGATCGCGGCGATCCCCCAGCTCCTCCGCGTGTGGGGCGTCGTGCTCGTAGCGAACGTGCTCGGCGCGGCGCTCGTGGCGTTCATGCTCGCGAAGACGGGCGTGCTCGACGCCGACTCCGCCGCCGCTGCGCGGGCCTTCGGGCTGCACGGGATCGAGACGGCGTGGGGTCCGCTGTTCTGGAAAGCGGTCATCGCGGGCTGGCTCGTGGCGAGCATGGTGTGGCTGAACCACGCCGCGCGCGACACCGTGAGCCGGTTCTTCATCGTCTTCTTTATCATGTTCATCATCCCGAGCGCCGACCTCTTCCACTGCATCACCGGCGCCTGCGAGGTGTTCTATCTCATGTTCCAGGGCGAGGCCGGGTTCGGCGACTTCGGGCACTTCTTCAGCGCCGTCGTGCTCGGCAACACCGTTGGCGGCGTGCTCCTCGTCGCCATCCTCAACAACGCGCAGACGCGCGAGCGCCGCTTCCCCGACCGCGACTGCGGCGAGCTCACGCTGACGTGGCGGGAGTTCCTCTTCGGGCTCGAACCGGGCGAGGCGAAGAAGGCCCAGCCGCCCGGCGACCGGCCCGACCGCGCCGTGGAGGAGGAGAGCATGCTCGACCGCCCGATCCCCACCGATGAGACCCCCGCCCATGCCTGATACCTACCGCAAGCTGATCGCCACGACCCTCACGCCGCACTTCCGCGAGGCCGCCGAGCTCGTCGAAGCGTCGGTCCCTGAGCCGGGGCCGGGCCAGCTCCTCGTCCGCAACCGCTACGCCGGTGTCAACGCGACCGACGTGAACATCACTGCCGGCCGCTACGCAGCGGACCCAACGCTCCCCTTCGATCTCGGTGCCGAGGCGGTCGGTGTGGTCGAGGCCGTCGGGCCGGACGTGAAGGGATTTAGCCCCGGCGACGCCGTCGCCACCGGAGGCTTGGGCGGTGGATACCGCGAGTTCCAACTCGTCAACGTGCGCCACGCCGTGCCCGTCCCCGAGGCCTCGCCCGAGGTGCTGTCGATCTTCGTCAGCGGCCTCACGGCGTCGATCGCGCTCAATGAAGTGGCGCGGATGGGGGAGGGCGAGACGGTCCTCGTGACGGCGGCGGCGGGGGGGACGGGGCAGTTCGCCGTCCAGCTCGCGCACCTCGCCGGCAACCACGTCATCGGGACGTGCGGGAACGACGAGAAGGCCGACCTCCTCCGCCGCCTCGGCTGCGACCGCCCGGTCAACTACCGCGCGGAGGATGTGGCATCGGTGCTGAAGCGCGAGTACCGGAAGGGCGTGGACCTCGTCTACGAAAGCGTCGGGCGCGGCCTCTTCGACGCGGCGCTCGGTGCGCTCGCCCAGCGGGGGCGGATGCTGTGCATCGGCTACGTCAGCGAGTACGTCGACGGCGTCGAGGCGGTCGAGCGGCCCCGGATCTACACCCAACTCCTCGGCCGGTCGGCGTCGATCCACGGGTTCTTCCTGCCGCACTTCCGCGAGCAGTATCAGGCGCACACGCTCAAGCTGATGGGCCTCGTCCGCGAGGGTAAGCTCGACGTCGCCATCGACGAGCGCTTGTTCGAAGGCGTCGAGTCCATCGTCGACGCCGTCGAATACCTCCACAGCGGGCAAAGCAAAGGGAAAGTCGTCGTCAAACTCTGAGAGGCTCTATGCAGACATCATCCAGCATCGCCCAGCGTTTCCGGCTCGATGGGAAAATCGCCGTCGTCACGGGGGCGTCGAAAGGCATCGGCGAGGCGATCGCGCGCGGGCTCGCCGAGTTCGGCGCCCACGTCGTCGTCAGCAGCCGGAAACAGGATGCCGTCGACGCCGTCGCCGAATCGATCCGCACCGACGGCTACGAAGCCTCGGCCCTCGCCTGCCACATGGGCGACGTCGAAGCCATCCACGCGTTCGTCGACCGCGTCGTGGACGAGCGCGGCGGGATCGACATCGTCGTCAACAACGCGGCGGCGAACCCCGCTTTTGGGCCCGTCGAGGACACCGACGGCGACGCCTTCGACAAGATCTTCGACGTGAACCTGCGCGGGCCGTTCGAGCTGTGCAAGCGCGCGCTCCCGTCGATGCGCGCGCGCGGCGGCGGCAGCATCGTCAACATCGCCTCGATCGGCGGGCTGAATCCGGAGCGGGGGATCGGGATGTACAGCGTGAGCAAGGCCGCGCTGATCAACCTCACGCAGACCTTCGCGAAGGAGTGGGGGCCGGACGGCGTCCGCGCGAACGCGATCTGCCCCGGTTTCATCCAGACGAAGTTCAGCCGGGTGATGTGGGAAAACGACGCCCTCCTCGGCAAGCTGGAGAGGCGGCTGCCGCTCGGGCGGATCGGACAGGCCGAGGAGATGGCGGGCCTCGCCGTGTTCCTCGCCTCCGACGCCGCGAGCTACTGCACCGGCGGCGTCTACCTCGCCGACGGCGGCTACATGCTGATCTGACGCGGCGGGTGGCACCTCTGCTCCGGCCGCGTACCACAGCATTTTATGGCCGTGTGCCACTCCGTAGAGACGCGACATGGCGCGTCTCTACCTTCGCCTCAGTAGCACATCATCCCCAAGCAGATCCGATTCGATGCCCGACATTTCTGACCTCCTCCCGCGTGTCCGCGACTTCGTGCGCGACACCGTCCGGCCGCTCGAAGAGCACCTCCTCGCGCACGATTACGACGCGCTTGAAGCGGGCATCGAAGCAGCGCGGGCGGAGGCGAAGGAGGTCGGGCTGTGGAACCCGCAGTTGGCGGAAGCTGCGGGCGGGCTCGGGCTGACGCTGCCCGAATTTGGTCGCGTCAGCGAAGCGCTCGGGACGAGCCCGCTCGGGCACGTCGTCTGCAACGCGCAGGCGCCGGACGCGGGCAACATGGAGATTCTTCTGGAGCACGCGACCGACGACCAGCGCTCCCACTTCCTCGAACCGCTCCTCCGGGGCGACGTTCGCTCCTGCTTCGCGATGACGGAGCCCGAGCACGCCGGCTCGAACCCCGCCGTCCTCTCGACGACGGCGCGGCGCGACGGCGACGACTACGTGATCGACGGCCACAAATGGTTCACGACGGCGGCCGACGGCGCGGCCTTCGCAATCGTGATGGCGGTGACGAATCCCGAGGCGGAGAGCCGCTACGCCCGCGCCAGTCAGTTCATCGTGCCGACCGACACGGCGGGCTTCGAGCACGTCCGCCGTATCCCGGTGATGGGCGACGAGGGGCGCGGCTGGTTCTCGCACTCCGAAGTCCGGTTCACCGATTGCCGCGTGCCCGTGGCCAACCGGCTCGGCGACGAGGGCGCGGGCTTCCTCATCGCCCAAGAGCGGCTCGGTCCGGGGCGCATCCACCATTGCATGCGGTGGATCGGTGTGTGCGAGCGGGCGCTCGACCTGTTGTGCCGGCGCGCGGCGGAGCGGGAGCTGTCGCCGGGCAAGCCGCTCGCGACGCGGCAGGCCGTGCAGTTCTGGATCGCCGAGAGCCGCGCCGAGATCGACGCCGCCCGACTTCTCGTGCTCGACGCCGCCGACCGCGTCGAGCGCGACGGCGCACGCGTGGCCCGCGCCGCGATCTCCGCTATCAAGTTCCACGTCGCGGATGTGCTGATGCGGGTGCTCGACCGGGCCATTCAAACGCATGGTGCGCTCGGCGTCACCGACGACACGCTGCTGTCCTTTTGGTACCGCCACGAGCGCGGCGCGCGGATCTATGACGGCCCCGATGAAGTCCACAAATCCGTCGTGGCCCGTGAGGTGATGAAGGGCTACGGGCTCGATCTCCGGAACTGATGCCCGACGCGCCCCGCGATTGGATCGACCGGCCGAAGCCCGTCCGCACGGGCGAAGCGCTCGACGAACGCGCGCTCGCCGCGTTCCTCCGCGAACACGTCGAGCTCGATGGCGACGTGACCGTTGAGCAGTTCCCGAGCGGGTTCTCGAACCTGACGTACCTCGTTCGCGTCGGCGAGCGCGACCTCGTCCTCCGCCGCCCGCCGTTCGGCGCGAACGTGAAGGGCGGGCACGACATGGAGCGAGAGTTCACGATCCTCCAGCGGCTCCACGGGCGCGTCCCCGTCCCCGAGCCGCTCGCCTTCGACGGCGGGGATGTGCTCGGCGCGCCGTGCTACCTGATGGAGCGTGTGCGCGGCGTGATCCTCCGAGGCCAGATGCCACCCGCGATGCAGCCCGACCCCGCGACGATGGCGGGCATCGCCGACGCCTTCGTCGACACGTTCGCCGACTTGCACAGCCTCGACCTCGACGCGGCCGGGCTCGCCGACTTCGGCCAGCCCGAGGGCTACGTGCAGCGGCAGGTCGACGGCTGGACGCGGCGCTACCAGCGGGCGAAGACCGACGACGTGTCCGAGATCGACCGCGTCGCCGCGTGGCTCGACGCCAACCTGCCACCGGAGTCTGGAGTCACTCTAATCCACAACGACTACAAGTGTGACAACCTCGTCCTCGACGCTGGGGATTGTACGCGCGTCCGCGCCGTGCTCGACTGGGAGATGGCGACGGTCGGCGACCCGCTGATGGATCTGGGCTCGACGCTCGGCTACTGGGTCGAGCCCGACGACTCGCACGTGCTGCAGATGCTCGCGCTCAGCCCGACGACGCTGCCGGGGAATCCGACGCGCGAGGCACTCGTCGCGCGCTACGAACGGGCGACGGGACGGACGGTCGAGCAGCCGGTGTTCTACTACGTCTACGGCCTGTTCAAGCTCGCCGTGATCGTGCAGCAGATCTACAAGCGCTACGTGCTCGGCCACACGGCGGACGAGCGGTTCGCCGGGCTGATCCACGCCGTCCGTGTCTGCGGGCAGACCGCCGAGCGAGCGATCGAGCGCGGCCGGATCAGCGGGCTCGGGTGACGGGCTGCCCGGCTAACCCGGCCGTACGGCAGGGCGGGAACAGGAGGGGGGACCCCGCGCGTGTCTCCGCCCCCTCCACTTCACCGCTCCGATCATGCGAATCGCCGTCTTCGGCGCCACCGGCCGCACCGGCCGGGAGGTCGTCACGCAAGCCCTCGCCGCCGGCCACACCGTCACCGCCTTCGTCCGCAACCGCGACAAGCTCGCCGCCCAGCAGGACCTCTCGAACGAACGCCTCACCGCCGTCACCGGCGACGTCCGCGACTACGACGCCGTCGCCCGCGCCGTCGAGGGCGCCGACGCCGTCGTGTCGTGCCTCGCGCCCGTTCCGAAAGAGGGCCTCGTGCAGACCGAGGGCACGCGGAACATCGTCCGGGCGATGGAGGCCCACGGCGTCCGCCGCATCGTGAGCGAAACCGGCGCCGGCGTCGAGGCTCCCGGCGACCCCGAGCGCTCGCTCGGCGGGAAGCTCATGCGCGGCGTGATGCAGCTCGTCGCCGGGAAGATCCTCGCCGACGGCGAGGGCCACGCCGAGGTCCTCCGCGCCTCTGACCTCGACTACGCCGTCGTCCGCCCGCCGCGGCTCACCGACGCCCCGCACTCCGGCCGCTACCGCCACGGCATCCTCGCGCTCGGCCCCGGCGCCAGCGTCGCCCGCGCCGACGTCGCCGATTTCATGCTAGCCGAGGCGACGGGCGGGGAGTACCACCGCGCCGAGCCCCACGTGACGGGTGCGTGACCGCGCAGGTCGCGGGGCCGGTGTGCCGAGCGAGGAGGGAGGCACGGAATTGAAAATATTTAGGTTGGCACCCGTTGCGCACAGCTTGCGGTGGATGCACATTTGCTGCAACCAGCCGCCGCCTCCGATGCGCCTCGCCCTCGCCGTCACGCTTTCCTGCGCCGCCTTGCTCGGGTGCGCCTACGCCCAAACTCCCGTTGAAATCGCCGACGGGCGTAGCGGTAGTGAATGGGTCGATCTGTCGGCGTGGGCGACGGCCGCGCCGATGCAGCAGGCGAGCGCGGCAGCCCGGTCGTACTGGCAGGGGAAGGACGCGAGCTACGAGGAAGACCTGCGCATCTTCGCCGTCGCGGAGGGCGCATTCACCGAGCCCGGTGCCCAGCAGCAGGCAGTCCTGTTCGTTATGAGCGTGTGGCCCCGCTGCTGTCCGAAGACGGGCCTCGCCGTCGTCGAAGGCGACCGGCTCGTTCGCAACGTTGCGTTCGAGGGCGTTGCGCAGGGGCTCTCCGCTGTACCCGACCTCGACGGCGACGGGCGCGACGAACTCGCGCTCACCGGGGAGTTCGGGATGGGAGGGCAGGTGAGCCGGAGCGTGACGCTCGCGTCCTTCGGGACGGAGGGGCTGGCCGACTGGGGGTCTACGTCCCTCCTCGACGACTCCTGCGCGGCGGGGTACGATGGGTCCTCGGCGACCCACGTGACGGCGCTTCCGGGGCCGACGTTCACGGTCGAGCGCTACGCCCGCGCCTCGTGCGAGTCCGAGACGTGGGAGCCCGTCGGTGGGCCGGAGGCGCTCGAACTCGTCGCGCCCGAGACCAGCCCGTACGTCGATCTGCGGGTGCCGTAGTCGCGCGAGGGCGGGCCGGTTCTGTTAAGCTTCGGCGGGGAGGTCAACCCCGCGGAGTCTGGGTCGTACAGAGACGAACCCCGCCACCCGCCGAGATGATCTGATGCCTCACCCCACTCCCATTCGCTCTGTCGATGCCGCCCCCGCCGCCGACGGGATGCAGCCGCGCCCCCGCGTCGTCGTCGTCGGAACGGGCCACGGCGGGCTCGAAGCCGTCCGCGCGCTGCGGAAAGCGCCCGTCGACGTGCTCCTCATCGATCGCAACAACTACCACAAATTCCAGCCGCTGCTGTATCAGGTCGGCACGGCGGGGCTCCAGCCGGGGCAGATCACACAGCCCGCCCGCCACATCTTCCAGGGGCAGGAGAACTTCGACTTCCTCATGGCGAAGGTGCTCGGCGTCGACTTCGACGCGCGGCAGGTGCTCGTCGACGTCGGCCCGCCCGTCTCGTACGACTACCTCTTGCTCGCCGCCGGAGCCTCGACGGCGTACTTCGGCGTCGAAGGGGCCGAGACGTTCTCGTTCCCGCTTAAGAACGTCTCCGACGCCGTCAACCTGCGGAGCCACGTCATGGGGCAGTTCGAGGCGGCGAACCGGAACCCCGGCCTCATCGAAGAGGGCGCGCTCACGTTCGCCGTCGTCGGCGGCGGGGCGACGGGCGTGGAGACGGCGGGCGCACTCATCGAACTCTTCGACCGTGTCCTCGTGAAGGACTTTCCCGGCCTCGACGTGGACCGGGCGCGCGTCGTGCTCGTCGAGATGGGACCGGATCTGATGGCGGCGTATCAGCCGGAGCTGCGGGCGTACACGCGGCGTGTGCTGGAGAAGCGTGGCGTCGAAGTGCGCACCGAGACGGCCGTCGAGCGCGTGACGGCGCGCGGTCTCAACTTGAAAAGCGGCGAGACGCTGGCGGCGCAGACCGTCGTGTGGGGCGCGGGCGTCCGCGCGAACCCGCTCGCCGACGAACTCGGCGTCGAGCAGACGCGGGGCGGGCGCGTCGTGGTCGACGAGCACCTCCGCATCCCCGGCCGGCCCGACGTGTTCGTCGTCGGCGACATGGCGGGGGGGACGAGTCCCGAGGGCGAACTCTACCCGCAGGTGGCGCAGGTGGCGATCCAGCAGGGCATCCACGCTGCGCGCACCGTCGAGCGCGAGCTGCGCGGGCTCGCGCCCGAGCCGTTCCGCTACCGCGATCTCGGCATGATGGCGACGATCGGCCGCAACGCCGCGATCGTCGAGTTCCCCGGCGGGTTCACGCTGAAGGGGTTTCCGGCGTGGCTCGCGTGGGCCGGGCTCCACGTCGTCAAGCTCGTGGGGTTTCGGAACCAGGTCGGCGTCCTCCTCAACTGGGTCTACAACTACTTCACGTACGACCGCGGGCCACGGCTCATCCTCACGACGTTCCCCGAGACGGACGAGGTGGAGCCCGAGCGCCGCGCCGTGCTCGCGACCGCGCCGACCTCGCCCGCGCCGGGCGGCTCGCACGACGCGAGGCTGGGGTAGCGTGGTCACGAACGGGGCGGACCCCCCGCCACGCTCGCGGTCGCTCGCAGGGCTCGCTCCCCGCTACGCGCGGCTGTCCCCCTCGCCGAGGGGGACAGTTTTTCGCGCCAGGGAGCGCAGCGATCGCGCGAAAAACGGGGGGTCCGATGATGCCCCACGCTGCCGTAGCTTGCGCCCCGCTCCCGTCCCGGCTCCTCTCGCTCCACTTTTCTGATGGCTGACCGCCCGGCCCCCACGTCTTCTCCCGCTGCCGGTCGGTTCGGCACCTTCAAAGGGGTCTTCACCCCGAACGTCCTCACGATCCTCGGCATCATCCTGTTCTTGCGGACGGGGTGGGTCGTCGGGCAGGCGGGGCTGTGGGGCGCGCTCGCCATCATCGTGCTCGCGAACGCGATCTCGTTTCTGACCGGCCTCTCGCTCTCGGCGATCGCGACGAGCATGGACGTGAAGGCGGGGGGGAACTACTACCTCATCTCGCGCTCGCTCGGGCTCGAAATCGGCGGGGCGATCGGGATCCCGCTGTATCTGTCGCAGGCGATCTCCGTCGCGTTCTACATCATCGGCTTCACCGAGGCCGTCTCGGCGATGCCGTTCTTCGCGGCCTACAGCCCGGCTGTCATTGCCACGGTCGTCGCGCTCGTGTTCGTCGTGATCGCGTGGGTCGGGGCCGACTTCGCGCTGAAGATCCAGTACGGCATCCTCGCGATCCTCGCCGCCGCGCTCGTGTCGTTCTTCACCGGCGGCTGGGGCGATTTCGTCGAGCCGAACCTGATGCCGCAGTTCACCGAGGGGATCAACTTCTGGATCGTCTTCGCCGTGTTCTTCCCGGCGGTGACGGGGATCGAGGTCGGCATCTCGCTCTCGGGCGACCTCAAGGACCCGAGCCGGAGCATCCCGCGCGGGACGATCGCGTCGATCGTCGTGACGGCGCTGATCTACATCGCCGCCGCCGTGTGGTTCGCCTTCCAACTCCCGGCCGACGTGCTCATCGCCGACAACCTCTCGATGGAGCGGATCGCGAGCGTGCCCGCGCTGATTCTCGCGGGCGTGGCGGCGAGCACGCTGTCGTCGGCGCTCGGCAGCGTGCTCGCCGCGCCGCGCACGCTGCAGGCCGTCGCGAACGACCGCGTCACGCCGAAGTGGATGGCGGCGAACCTCGGCAGCCCGACCGAGCCGCGCATGGCCGTGCTCATCACCGGCGCCGTCGCCGTCGGCGTGATCTGGATGGGCGACCTCGACTTCGTCGCGCCCATCATCACGATGTTCTTCCTCAACACGTACGGGATGGTGAACCTCGTCGGCGCGATCGAGCGGCTCGTCGGGAATCCCAGCTTCCGCCCGCGCTTCGACATCCCGCTGTGGGTGTCCCTCCTCGGCGCGCTCGGCTGCTACGGCGCGATGTTCCTCATCAACGTGCCCGCGACGGCGGCGGCGATCGTGTTCTCTTACGGCCTCTTCTTCGCCCTAAGTCGGCGGCGGATGGTGCGGACGTGGGGCGACGTCCGCAGCGGGATCTGGACCTCGCTCGCGCGCTACGCCCTGCTCCACCTCGAACGGCAGCCGGCCGAGCACGCCCGCAACTGGCGCCCGAACATCATGGTGTTCACCGGGCAGCCGCACAACCGCGAGCACCTCGTCGCCCTCGCCGAGTGGCTCAGCCTCGGCCGCGGCATCGTGACGTTCTCCCAGCTCATCACCGGGGCCGTCGATCAGCCGAACAAGCCGAAGCTGCGCGAGACGGCGCGGCGCCACATCCGCTCGTACATCAAGGACCGGCGGATGGCCGCCTTTGCCGAAGCGCAGATCGTGCCCGACTTCGCGCGCGGCGCCGTCTCCGTAGCCCAGGCGCATGGCATCGGGCAGCTCGAATCGAACGCCGTGATGATGGGGTGGAGCGGGACGCCCGAGGGCCGCGCCCTGCTGATGGAGGTGCTCCGCAATATGACCGACCTCCAGAAGTCCGTCCTCTTCCTCAACGTCGATTCCGCGCGTGGATTCGGACAGCGGCGCGTGATCAATGTGTGGTGGGGCGGGCGCGGCGGGAATGCCGACCTCATGCTGCTCCTCGCCCACCTCGTCCACGAGCACCGCGCGTGGGACCGCGCCGAGCTCCGCGTCCTCCGCATCGTGGACAGCGAAGAGGGCGTCGAGCAGACGCAGGCGGCGACGGAAGCGCTCCTCGCCGAGGTCCGCGTGGAGGCGACGGTCCGCATCATCGTGCGCAAAGACCCGGCGCGGCCGATCGCGGACCTGCTGGCCGAGCACAGCGCGGAGGCCGACCTGACGTTCCTCGGCATGCAACGGCCCGATGCCGATGCGTCGAAGGCTTACGGTGAACGGCTCCACACGCTCGCCCAAGCCGTGGGCAGCGTGGTCATGGTGTGCAACGGACAGCCGCAGGGCGCCCTCTTGCAGGGGGAGTGACCCGGTGGGCGACGGGCCCGAACCTCAGGCGATCTGCTCGACCGACTGCACGCTGTAGCCGGCTTCGTCGATGGCCGCTTCGATGTCGGACGGCGTGACGTCGTTCGCTTCGTAGCGCACGCGCGCCCGACCGATGGCGACCTCCTCGACGGCGAGGCCGTCGATCTGTTTGAGCTCGCCTTCCACCGCGTCGATGCAGTGGCGGCAGCTCATGCCTTCGATGTGGTAGTCCGCTTTGATGGTGCTCATGAGAGAAGGGGGATGGGGGAGAGGCGAATACGCCCCTTCAACCCCCGGCGGACACGCGGGTTCGGCTAGAGACGGACCGTATCGGACGCGGCGGGCGTTACGGGCACGTCCGGCACGCTCTCGACGACGACGTGCGAGGGCGTCGCTTCCTCCGTATTCGCAGCCTGATTGAGAGTCACCGCCGCGACGCCAATGAACAGGACGGCGACGAAGAGAAGGAAGAACTGGTACGGTGCCATGGGAGCGGTAGGGTTGGTGAGTGTCATGCCCACGCAATCACGCACCGTGCCGAGGCCCGTGCAGCCGCAACACGCGAGGGCTCAGGAACTGGAATAGGTGCCGCCGCCCGTGTATACTGTGGATATCGCCGCGCGCCGCCGCTCGCTGTTCCAGCATCGGGCCGCGCGTATCACTCCGAGTCTCTCTTAACGAGAACCACGATGGGACGCCTTCTCCGCCTCGCGCTCTGCCTGACCCTCCTCCCCTTCATCGGCTGCGGCTCCGACAGCAGCGGCGACGAACCCCGCGATTCCGACGCCGCCCGGGACGTCCGCGATGCCGAGCGCACGCCGCAGGCCGACCCCGACGACATCGCCGGCTCGATTGCCGACGCTTTCGGCGGAGCCTTTGGCGGCGAGGGGCGCGCGGCGGAGACCGTCGACTTTCGCACGCTCCGCGACCTCCTCCCGGAAGAGTTGGACGACTTCGAGCGCACCGACGCGAGCGGCGAGCGGACCGGCATCGCCGGGTTCTCCTTCTCCCAGGCCGAGGGTGAGTACCGCAGCGACGACGGCGAGCGCCGCATCTCCCTCCAGATCGTCGACGCCGGCGGGATCGGGCAGATGACGATGCTCGGGGCCTCGTGGATGCAGCTCGACGTTGACCGCGAGAGCAGCGATGGGTACGAGCGGACGACGGAGTTCGAGGGCTATCCCGCGTTCGAGAAGCTGCGCAGCGGCGAGCGGCCGCGCTCCGAGTTGCAGCTCGTCGTCGCCGACCGGTTCTTCGTCTCGGCGAACGGGCAGAACGTGGAGATGGACGACCTCAAAGACGCGCTCGAAGAGGTCGACTTCGATGAGCTGAAAGACCTCCGGGACGTGGGCGTCGAGAAGTAGGGCGCGGCGAACGCGGGGGCGGCGCGGGTCGAACCTTTGGACACGTCGACCGTTGGCACCTGCCTCGCCCCGTTTACCGCTCGAACCGCCATGCTCCCCACGGTCCTCTCGCACCTCCTCGACGCCGAGCGCGTCGTCATCACCACCCACCTCCGGCCCGACGGCGACGCGCTCGGCTCGCAGATCGGCCTCGGTCTGTTCCTGCGGAAGCTGGGCAAAGACGTCACGCTCATCAACTCGGACGCGGCCCCGCGCAACCTCGAGTGGATGATGGACCTCGCCGAGGTCACGACGTTCACGGGCGCGCTCAAGCAGCTCAAGCGGATCGCCGAGGCCGACGCGCTCGTCGTCGTCGATACGGGCGTGGAGGAGCGGATCGGGAAGCTCGGGCCGAGTTGGCGCGACGCGCCGGGCGTGAAGCTGCTCATCGATCACCACCCGAATCCCGAGACGTGGTTCGACCACCAGCTCCTCAGGACCGAGGCCGCCGCGACGGGCGAGCTGATCTACGACCTCATCGCGGCGCACGACGCCGACCTCATCGACGGCGAGATCGCCACGGCGCTCTACGCCGCGATCATGACCGACACCGGCTCGTTCCGCTACGGCTCGACGACGGCCCGCGTCCACCAGATCACCGCCGACCTGCTGGAGCGCGGCGACATCGCCCCCGAACCCATCCACGTCGCCATCTTCGACACGCGGATGCCGAGCACGTTGCGGCTGCTCTCCCGCGCGCTCGACACGATCACGACGGTCTACGACGGGCAACTCGCCTACGTCGTCGTCTCGCTCGACGCGATGAACGGCGTCGGGGCGCGCTCGGACGAGGCGGAGGGGATCGTGAGCTACCCGCTCTCGATGGAGGGCGTCCGCGCCGCCGTCATCTTCCTCGAAACGCCGTCGGGAATCAAGTGCTCGTTCCGCTCCAAAGGTGCGCTCGCCATCAACGGGTGGGCGCGTGCATTCGGCGGCGGCGGCCACCGCAACGCGGCCGGGGCGTACATCCGCGAGCCGCTCCGCGAGGTCATCGACCGCGTCATAGCCGCCGCGCCGAAGCACCTCGATCTCGGCGAGGAGTACGAGGTCAGCGACGAGATCAAAGACGAAGACCTCGCGCTCCTCGCCTCGTTCCAGGGCAAGCTCTGACCCGCTTCCCCGTCCCGTCCCGGTTACGCTCTCTTCCTCGCTCATGCTCCGACCTCTCCTGCTCCTTCTGCTTTTCGCGCCGGCCGTCGCTGCGCAACCGCTCGACTTCGAGCGGCAGATCACCCCGTTCCCCGTGCTCGGCAGCGACGGCGAGCCGTACGCGCTGCCCTTCGCGGGCGGCTTCAACAACCCCCGGACGCAGCTCGCGGACATCGACGCGGACGGCGACGCCGACCTCTTCATCCTCGAAGAGCAGGGGCGCGTGACCTACTTCGAGAACGTCGGCGGGAGCGCGGGGCCGACGTTCGCGTGGCGCACGGATCGGTACGCCGCCGTCGACGCCGGCTCGTGGTTCCAACTCGGCGACCTCGACAGCGACGGCGACCTCGACCTGCTGACGCAGCGCTCGTCGGGGCAGGTCCGGTTCTTCGAGAACACCGGCTCGGCGACGGACGCCGCGTTCGAACTCCGCGCCGATCCGCTCCTCGACACGGCGGGCGAGCCGGTGAACCCCGAGGACCCGAACGTCCCGGCCCTCGCCGACATCGACGCCGACGGCGACCTCGACCTCTTCCTCGGCCGCGCCGACAGCGGGAAGATCCGCTGGTACCGCCACACCGGTCTCGCCGATGGCGTCCCGCAGTACGAGTTCGCGGGCGAGCAGTTCAGCGACCTCGTGATCTTCGAGTCGAACCCAACGTGCGGAGGCGGGGGAGACGAGCCGTTCTTCATCATGCCCGACGGTCCGGTGAACGGGACCTCCGGCGGCACGTCGGGCGGGCGCGGCACGCTCCACGGGCAGAACGCGCTCGCCTTCGCCGACCTCGACGGCGACGGCACCCTCGACCTGTTCTGGGGCGACTTCTTCACCCCGAGCCTCTACTTCTTCCAGAATACGGGCACGCCGACGGACCCGAACATGGTGCTCGTTTCGGAGACGTACCCCCTCGGCAATCCCGTCACGTCGGGCGGCTACAACGTGCCGACGTTCGGTGACGCGGACGGCGACGGCGACCTCGACCTCGTCATCGGCATCGTCGGCGGGTTCTGCTCGACGACGGTGAGCATCGCGGCGAACCTCTACTACCTCGAGAACACGGGCACGCCGACGGAGCCGGACTTCGTCGAGCGGACGAGCCGGCTGATCGACGCCGTCGACGTGGGCCGCGCGAGCTACCCCGCGTTCGAGGACCTCGACGGCGACGGCGACGCGGACCTCCTCGTCGGCAGCGGGTTCGACCCGAACCCGGACGGGCCACAGCGCGGCACGCTCTTCCGCTTCGAGAACGTCGGTACGGCAACGATGCCGTCATACCGCCTCGCCGAGGACGACTACCTCGCGCTCGACGTGGATTTCGCCAACCACTACGCCCCCGTCTTCGCTGACCTCGACGGCGACGGGCAGCGCGACCTCCTCGTCGGCACGTTCGGCGGGCGGCTCGCCTTCCTCCTCAACACCGGCTCGGGCTATGAGCTGACCGTCGAGGCGCTGCAAGACCTCGACGTGGGCTCCGTCGCGACGCCGACGCTCGCCGACCTCGACGGCGACGGCGACCTCGACCTCCTCGTCGGCGAGTTCGCCGGCACGCTGAACTATTTCCGCAACGACGGCTCGCCGCAGGTCCCGAACTTCGTCGAGACCGACGTGACGGCGCTCGGCCTCCCCGACGGCTTCGACGTCGGCCGCTTCAGCGCGCCGCACCTCACGGACCTCGACGGCGACGGCGACGCGGACCTCCTCGTCGGGACGGAGACCGACGACATCCTCTTCTTCCGCAACGTCGGGACGCCGACGGCGCCGCAGTTCGAGCAGCAGCCGCTGGAGGCGGGGACGCTCCGCTACAACACGGCCCCCGCCACGGCCGACCTCGACGGCGACGGCGACCTCGACATCCTCGCGGGCGACCTCGCCGGGGGCCTGCTCTACCTCGACAACCGGCGGATCACGACGTCGAGCGCCGCGCCGCTCCCGGCGCCGAGCGGCGCCCGCGTCGAGAGCTTCCCCAATCCCTTCGGCGAGGCGACGACGCTGCGGGTCAGCGGGGGCGAGGCGCCGATGACGCTGACGCTCTTCGACGCCGTCGGCCGGGCGCTGCGGGCGTGGCCGCTCCGCTCCCCGGCGGCGGTCCACACCGTCGCGTGGGACGGGACGACGGCGGCGGGCGTGCCGGCCCCGAGCGGGGTGTACGTCGCCCGCCTCACCGCCGGCGACCGCGTGCTCGACACGCAGAAGCTGCTGCGGCTGCGTTAGCGCGCGCCGCCGGTCCCTACTCCCGATCCGGTGCCGTCGCCGAGGTCAGGATGAACGAGCGGCGCGCGTCCACCGTCTCGTCCGATTCAATCGCCTCGAACCCCGCGCCGCGGAGGAGCGATTCGACCTCGTCGCGCTCCCAGAGCCGGAATCCGTACTGCGTGGGCGGGAGGCGCTGGAGATCCTCGACGCGGCCGTACGCGATGCAGAGCCGGCCGCCGGGCGTCAGCACGCGGGCGAGTTCGCGTGCGGCCCGCTCCGGGTCGGACCAGAAGTAGATGGTGTTCACGGTGAAGGCGCGGTCGAAGCTCGCGTCGCCGAACGGGATCGCCTCCACGGAGCCCCGCTTGAGATCGAGCCGGCCCTGCTCGATCGCCAAGCGGAACTGGCGCTCGGCCCGATGCCGCATCGTGTCCGAGAGCTCGAGGCCGGCGACCGCGCCCTCCGGCGTGCGCCGGAGGAGCTCGTCGAAGAGGGAGGCCCCGCCGAAGCCGATTTCGAGAACGCGGTGCCCGGCTTCGAGGCCGAGGGCTTCGAGCGTGGCGCGGTTCATCGGGCGGTTGCCCACGTTCATCAGCCGAGCGATGAGCCGCCCGAACAGGCCGTCTGGCGTGCGGAGGTGGCGCGCGATCAGACGGAACACCACGGCCTACCTCTGCAAGTCAGCGAAGGTGTCGCAGGAGCCGACGTCGCCGCTGCGGAACCCGCTCTGGAACGCCTCGACGCGCTGCGCCGACGTGCCGTGCGTGAACGAGTCCGGAGACGCGGCGTCCCCCTGGATGCGGTCGTCGCCGACGGCCCCTGCCGCGTCGATGCCCTCTTGCACGTCGCCCGTTTCGAGGAGGTCGCGCTCGGTCTCGGCGTAGTACGCCCAGACGCCCGCGTAGCAGTCCGCCTGCAGCTCGGTGCGGACGGAGAGCTCGTTTGCCTGCGCCTGCGGGAGCCGCTGCTTCATCTGCTGAACTTGGGAGAGCGTGCCTTCGAGGTTCTGCACGTGGTGGCCGATCTCGTGGGCGATCACGTACGCGATCGCGAAGTCGCCCGACGCGCCCATCCGCTGGAGCTGGCGGAAGAAGCCGAGGTCGAGGTAGACCCGCTGGTCGGTGGGGCAGTAGAACGGGCCCGTCGCCGCGCCCGCGATCCCGCACGCCGACTGCACGCGGTCGGTGAAGAGCACGAGCTCGGGCTCACGGTACTGCGCGCTCGCCTGCTGGAAGATCCGGCCCCACGTGTCCTCGGTGTCGGCGAGGATGACCTGGACAAACTCGCCGGCGTCGTCCTGCGGTGGCACCTCGCCCGAGGTCTGCGTCTCGACGGTCGCCGCGCCGCCTCCGCCGCCGAGGAGCGCGAGGAGCTGCCCCGGATCGACCCCGAAGAGGAGACCGAGCAGGACGATGAGGAGGGTGCCGCCGCCGAGGGCGGCTTTGCCCTTCTTGCCTCGGACGTCGATGACGTTGGAGCTACGCCGGCGACCACGCCACTGGACCATGAGAGGAGGGGAAAATGGGAGAGGAGAAACGCCGCGCCGAATACGCCGGCGTCGTGGGTTAGTCAGGGGTTAAGCAACGTGCTACTCGTTCGGTTCCGCAGACGACTCCGACGCGGAGCGGGCGCGGTGCAGCACGCGGCCCTGCGTCACGAACGAGATGCCCTGCGAATTGGACGCGCTGATCATCACGGCCTCGACGACGGGCGGCGTCACAGCGAGATCGGCCTGCCACTCGACGATGAAATTGGCACCGACGCCGCCGCTGTCGTCCTGCTGTTCGACGAGGAAGTTCGTGCTCGCCATCGGGCCGACGGAGACCGGCGTGTCGATGTATCGCCGCACGAGCGCTCCGGCGTTGTCGTAATAGCGGACGGCGGTGAGGCGGATCGGCGTCGTGCCGTCCGTGTTGCGGACGCTGAGCGTCGCGGCGAGGTCGATGTCGCGGCGGCTGTCGCGGAAGTAGATGTGGGAGTAGATGGGGACATAGACGCGCTCGCCGAGGGCCATCTCCACAGGGTCCCACGCCTTGCCCGTCCTGTCTCCACCCGTCTCGCTCTCGCCCGACCCCGGCACGTCCTCGACGAAGGTGGGCGGCGGCGAGTCTTGGGCCGCACAGCCCGCCCCGAAGGCGGGGAGGATCAGGGCGAGCAGGAGGGCGATGCGAGGCATGGAGGGACTCAGAGGGAGGGCGCTACTCGTCGCGCAACGCGGCCTCGGACTGCGCCCGCGTCTCGGCGAACGCCTCGCTCGCGTTCCACTGCGGGCGGACGGTCGAATTCGCGATGGCGTAGCCGAGGCGGAGCGCGACGCGCGTCTGCTGGACGATTCCGGCGAAGGGCATCGTGTCGCTCAGCTCGTCGGCCGGCTGGTGGTAACGGGTCGCCCGGTAGTCGGCGGCGAGCTGGTCGGCGTAGTCGGCGGGCTGGCCACGGAAGGAACGGCCGGTTTTGACGAACACGGCGGGGACGCCGCCGCGCGCGAACGCGAGTTGGTCGCTGCGGAAGAAGATGCCCTGGTTCGGCTGGTTATCCGGCGTCACCGACATCCCCTCGGCCGCCGCCGCCGTGCGGAGGAGGCCGAGCATCTCGCTCCGCTCCGCGCCGATGCCGACGATGTCCTCCGTCGCGCCGTCGAGGTTGCCGGAGTCCACGTTGATGTTGGCGATCGTGTTCGCGAGCGGGATCGCGGGGTTCTCGGCGTAGTAGCCCGAGCCGAGCAGGCCGGACTCCTCCGCCGTCAGCGTGATAAAGACGACGGTCCGCGCCGACGGCCCCGCGGCCACGAACGCCTCGGCGAGTTCGAGCATCATCGCCACGCCGCTCGCGTTGTCGACGGCGCCGTTGTAGATCCCGTCCTCGCCCGCCGCCTCCAGCTCCCGGTCGATGCCGAGGTGGTCGTGGTGCGCGGTGTAGACGATCGCCTCCTCGGGCCGTGCCGTGCCCGCGAGCTTGCCGATCACGTTCGTCCCCTCGAACCGCCGCCGCTCGAACTCCATCGCGAGGTCGGCCGTGACGGGGAGTTCCTGCGGCTGGAAGTCGCGCGTGGCGGCGGCCTCCATCCACGCGTCCAGCGTCGTCCCGCTCATCGCGGCGAGCTGCTGGGCTACGGGCTCGGTGATCCAGCCCTTGAGTTGGAGCGGGTTGTCGGGCGGCGTCGTGAGCTGGATCTGCTCGCCACGTGCGCCTGACGAGAGAACGGTGAACGGGTAGCCCGCCGTCGGCTCGGTGTGGATGAGGAGGATGCCGGCCGCGCCCCGCCGCCGTGCTTCCTCGTACTTGTACGTCCATCGGCCGTTGTACGTCAGCGTGTCGGCCTGGAAGAGGTCGGGCTCCTCGGCCGTCGCGGGCGGGTCGTTGACGAGCGAGACGAGGACTTTGCCGCTCACGTCGACATCTTTGAAGTCGTCCCAATCATAGCCCGGATTCGAGATGCCGTAGCCGACGAACACGAGCGGGGCGTCGAACGAGGCGGCGTCGGCGTCGAGGTCCGTCGACGCGATGAAGTCCTCCACGAAGTCGAGCGCGACGGGCGCACCGTTTTCGGGCGTGAACGTCAGCGCGCCGATCTCCGTCGGCGTCGAGCCGAGGAGGGGAACGGGCTGGTAGAAGCTGCCGTCGGCGGCGCCGCCTTCGAGCCCCGCCGCCTGCATCTGCTCGCGGATGTACTCGATGGTCTTCTGCTCACCCGGCGTCCCCGTCCCGCGCCCCTCGAACGAATCGTCGGCGAGGACGGCGACGTGCGCGCGGAGTCCCGCGCTGTCGATCTCGGCGAGGGCGGCGTCGGGCACCGGCGGTGCTTCGGCGGGGATAACGTCGGTGCCGGCGGCGGGCGGCGAGGTCGTGTCGTCGCAGCCGGTGAAGAGGAGCGGGACGAAGAGGGCGAGCCAGAGCGTGCGGCGCATGGGATACGAGGCGGGTGGATGCAAAAGGGGCGCGGCCGACAGTTCGACCGCGCCCCGCAAAATAAGGGGAGAAGCGGACTGCTACCGTGACCGCCTCACCTTGTCCTGTCATCCTGAGCGGAACGTCCTGTCATCCTGAGCGGAAGGGAGTGGAGTCGAAGGATCTGTTCGGGCATGGCTTCAACAGGCTGGCAGGGCCTCTCCCGGAAAGATCCTTCGACTGCGGCCTGCGGCCTCCGCTCAGGATGACAAAATGGGACGGTTGGAGCACTACCCCATGTTCTCGATGAGGGCGTCGCCGAACTCGCTCGTCTTGAGGAGGGTCGCGCCGTCCATCAGCCGCTCGAAACGATTGCCAGGAAGTCAGTCGGGGCGAGGATGGGGATTCCTCGGAACGGGTGGAGCACGAGGAGATCCTCATCGCCCGTCACGAGGTAGTCCGCCCTCCCGCCGACCGCTACGTCGAGAAACTGTCGTCCCTGGGGTCTCGGCACGCCTGGATCGATTCGTTGGGCACGACACGAGAGGCCACGGTCACGACGCGCTGGGCGAACCCCGCTGCGCTCTCGGCCGGGAGGAACTTCCGCAGCCGAGGCCGTGCCAACACCTCGATCAATTCGTCATAGGTCGCCTCTGAGAAGAGGAGGAGTCCCTGCCGGGCCACGAGATCGACCGCTCGCTGGGGCTTCCCGCCCGGCGTGAGCAGGGCGCTGACGGGGACGTTCGTGTCGAGGACGACGCGGAGCGAATCCGTCACTTCTCGTCGCTCGGCGGGTCCTCGCTCAGCATCTCATCGAGGAGTTCGGGCGTGAGGCCCCGCTCCTGCGCCGCGCGTCCGACTTCATCCATGTACCGGCTGAGTTCCTCCGCGGCTTCGCGCTTCCCCCGGAGGGAGAGGGCAAAGGCGGACTCGGCACGCTCGCGGTCGGCCTGCGAGGCGTCGTGATAGGCGCGAGCGGTAGTCGGGTCCACACAGAGAGTGACGCGAGACGGAGGAGCAGGCATGGCGCGCGGGGTTAGTTCCCTTCGAAAACGCTGGGGCGGTCAGATCGTTTCGCGGTGTGCCGCAAGGGGCCTTCGTGTCTCGGCGCTGCAGGGGCAACGCATGCGTCGCCCCTGCGACGGAGGTCACGCGAGCAGCAGCCGGTGGCCTCTCGGCTCGGGGGGCAGCACGATCCTCCACTACGGCATCACATTCATAATCCCAGGGCCAGCGCTAATCTCGAAAGTGTAGTGCTGTCGAGTCCGTACTTGCAGTAAGCTCGAACACGTCTCGCGCTTCGCTGCCGTAGCCGATCAGCAACCCGGTGAGTCCCCCGAGTCCGGCGAAGAGCAACGCGCCTGCAAGTGCACTGTCGCCGCGACTGCTGATCACGATGTCCGGCCCTTCGTACGTGCTGAGGCCGACGACGTACCCGAGCGCTGCTCCACTACCGAAGCCGATGGCAAATCCCTCTCCGGCATGGCGGCCTCCGGTTGGGAATGAGATGGACTCGATCCCGCCTGTGGCGACGGTGCGGACCTGTCGCGCTTCGGGCTCCAGCCAGGACGTGGAGTCGGTGGCGATGCGGAGGGCATCGGCTTGGAGACGCTGTCCGTCGCGGAGCGTCACCGTGGCCTGCTGCCCCTTCGCCCGCTCGTTGACGGCAGCGCGTTCCTCCGGGGCTCCGTTATCGAACGGGATCGTGTGAGCACAGCCGGAGAGGAGGAGCGCAAGCAGCCACGCGGCTTTAGCCACGGGGAACGTGTTCATCAGTCCATGTTCTCGATGAGGGCGTCGCCGAACTCGCTCGTCTTGAGCAGCGTTGCGCCGTCCATCAGCCGCTCGAAGTCGTAGGTCACGCGTTTCTGCGAGATCGTCTTGTCCATCGACGAGATCAGGAGGTCGGCGGCCTCGGTCCAGCCCATGTAGCGGAACATCATCTCGCCCGAGAGGATGACCGACGACGGGTTCACCTTGTCCTGCCCGGCGTACTTCGGCGCCGTGCCGTGCGTGGCCTCGAAGATGGCCTGCCCCGTGTCGTAGTTGATGTTCGCGCCCGGCGCGATCCCGATGCCGCCGACCTGGGCGGCGAGGGCGTCGGAGATGTAGTCGCCGTTGAGGTTCATCGTGGCGATCACGTCGTAGCTCTTCGGCCGCGTGAGGATCTGCTGGAGCATGGCGTCGGCGATTACGTCGTTGACGGTGATCTCGCGACCGTCGTCGGTCGTGATGACCTGCCACGGGCCGCCGTCGAGGTCGGTCGCGCCGAACTCGTCGCGGGCGACCTCGTAGCCCCACGTGCGGAACGCGCCCTCGGTGAACTTCATGATGTTGCCCTTGTGTACGAGCGTGAGCGTCTCTGCGCCCGTCGCAATCGCGTAGCGGATGGCGGCGCGGACGAGCCGCTTCGTGCCCTCCTCGGAGATCGGCTTGATGCCGAGCCCGCTCGTGTTGGGGAAGCGGATGCTCGTCACGCCCATCTCGTCTTCGAGGAAGCGGCGGAGCTTCTCGACCTGCTCGGTCCCGGCGGCGAACTCGATCCCGGCGTAGATATCCTCCGTGTTCTCGCGGAAGATGGTCATATTCACCTCTTCCGGGTTGCGCACCGGGGAGGGCACACCGTCGAAGTAGCGGACGGGGCGGACGCAGGCATAGAGATCGAGCTTCTGGCGGAGCGCGACGTTGAGGCTGCGGAAGCCGCCGCCGACGGGCGTCGTGAGCGGGCCTTTGATGGCGACGAGGTAGCGCTCGATAGCCGTGAGGGTGTCCTCGGGCAGCCACTCGCCGAAGGTGTCGAACGCCTTCTCGCCGGCGTAGACCTCGAACCACTCGATCTGGCGGTCGCTGCCGTATGCTTTCTCCACGGCGGCGTCGAGCACGCGGCGGGAGGCGGCCCAGATGTCAGGGCCGGTGCCGTCGCCCTCGATGAACGGGAGGATCGGCCGGTCGGGGACGTCGAGCGAGCCGTCGCGCATCGCGATGGCTTCGCCGTCGGTGGGCGCGGTGAGTTGGGTGAAGGCGGCGTCAGACATGGGCGTTTCGGTAGAGGAGGAAAGGGTGAGAGGGTAGGTCGTACTCACAGCCGGCCGAAGAGGTCGCGGAAGCGGAGCTCCCAGACTTTCAGCGCGGCCTCGCGGACGATGGCCTTGCTCATCTTGCTCTGGCCCTCCGTCCGCTCGGTGAATGTGATGGGCACTTCGACGACGGTGAACCCCTTGCGCCACGCCCGATACGTCATCTCGATCTGGAACGAGTAGCCGTTCGAGGAGACGCGGTCGAAGTCGATGGCCTGGAGGACGCGGTGGTGGAAGCACTTGAAGCCAGCCGTGACGTCTTGGACCGGCAGCCGGGTGATGGAGCGGGTGTAGATCCCCGCGCCGTACGAGAGGATCAGCCGCGAGAGCGGCCAGTTCAGCACGCGCACGCCGTCGACGTAGCGGCTGCCCACCGCGACATCCGCGCCGGAGCGGACGGCTTCGACGAGGAGCGGGAGGTCGGCGGGGTTGTGCGAGAAGTCGGCGTCCATCTCGCAGATGAAGAGGTAGCCGTGGTCGCGGGCGTAGCGGAAGCCGGTGAGGTAGGCCGTCCCGAGCCCTTGCTTCCCTGCACGCTCGATGAGGTGGACGCGGCCGGGGAACTCGTTTTGGATCTCGCGGACGAGGTCGGCCGTCCCGTCCGGCGAGCCGTCGTCGACGATGAGCACGTCGTAGCCGTCCGGCAGCGCGATGACCTGGCGCAGGAGGGGGCCGACGTTCGCCGCCTCGTTGTAGGTCGGGACGACGACGAGCACGCGCGGCGCGTCGGGGGCGTCGCTGGGGAGGGCGGGGGCGATGGGGGCGGTGTCGGGCAACGGGGAGCGAGAAAGGCGGAGTCGGAAACTAAGGAGGGCGGCGTTGATCGGCTAGGGCGGCGGCGTGGCTAAATGCGCCGGCGAAGGCGTCCTCCTTCACGCAGGGTTTCCACCGCGTGCGGGACCGCATCGCGCCCTCCGTGGTATATTGCAGCCCGCGCCGCGAGGCCTCCCTCTGCGCGCCGAGCACCTCCTCTTACGAACCCGCACGCTCCGATGGCGAACGAGACGAAGAAGGCCCCGCGCAAGCGCGCAGCCAAGGGCAAGAGCACCCCTCCCGACACGACCTCCGACGCCAAGAAGCCGAACGGTCAACTCCCCACCGAACCCCCGAAAGGAACGCCCGACGACGCCGACTTCCGGTTCTACACGAAGGGCGGACACACGCACGAGTCCCTCGGGCTCAGCGAGGACGACCTGGTCGGGATGTACCGGAGCATGATGCTCCAGCGCCGCTTCGAGGAGCGCGCCGCGCAGATGTACGGCCGCCAGAAGATCTCCGGCTTCCTCCACCTCTACATCGGGCAGGAGGCCGTCTCGACGGGCACCGTGCAGGCGCTCCAGCCCGCCGACCCGATCATCACCGCCTACCGCGACCACGGCCTCGGCCTGGCGCGCGGCATGACGGCCAACGAGTGCATGGCCGAACTCTTCGGAAAGATCGACGGCTCGTCGCGTGGCAAGGGCGGCTCGATGCACTTCTTCGACGTCGAGCATCACTTCTACGGCGGGCACGGCATCGTCGGCGGGCAGATCCCCGTCGCCGTCGGGCTCGGCTTCGCGGCGAAGTACAAGGAGACGGGGAACGTCGCCGTCGGCTTCTTCGGGGACGGCGCCATCAACCAGGGCGCGTTCCACGAGGCGGCCAACCTCGCCTCGCTCTACGACATCCCCGTGCTGCTCTGCTGCGAGAACAATGCGTACGGCATGGGCACGAGCGTCGAGCGCTCGACGGCGCAGCCCGAGCTCTACAAGAAGGCGTACGCCTACGACATGACCGGCGCCGTCGTCAACGGGATGGACGTGTTCGAGGTCTACTACGCGATGAGCGAGCTCGCGAAGCAGGCGCGCGAGCAGAACCGGCCCGCCCTCGTCGACATCCGCACGTACCGCTACCGCGGCCACTCGATGTCGGACCCGCAGAAGTACCGCACGAAGGAGGAGATGGAGTCGAAGAAGAACGAGGACCCCATCATCCGCCTCAAGTCCTACATCGTCGACCAGGGCTTCAGCGACAACGAGGCGCTCGACGGCATCGACGAGGAGGTGAAGCAGGTCGTGCTGGAGTCGGTCGAGTTCGCCGAGAACAGCCCGTTCCCCCCCGTCGAGACGATGTACGAGGACGTGTACGTGCAGGACGACTACCCATTCATTGTGTAGCGCCACCCATTCCACCCGTCATCCTGAGCGGAGCGAAGGATCTCCTCAGGGCTGACTCATCCCCCTCGGGAGATCCTTCGTCGCTCCGCTCCTCAGGATGACAAGCTGAATCGTAGAGACATGGCTGAAATTCAATTCAGAGAGGCCCTCCGCGCCGCGATGGTCGAGGAGATGGAGCGGGACGAGGACGTGTTCCTCATGGGCGAGGAGGTGGCCGAGTACAACGGTGCCTACAAGGTTTCCGAGGGCATGCTCGACCAGTTCGGGCCGAAGCGCGTGATCGACACGCCGATCTCGGAGAACGGCTTCTCCGGCCTCGGCATCGGCGCGGCGATGATGGGGCTCCGCCCGATCGTCGAGTTCATGACGTGGAACTTCACGTTCGTCGCCTTCGACCAGATCGTCTCGAACGCGGCGAAGATGCGCTACATGTCGGGCGGCCAGCTCAAGGTGCCCATCGTGTTCCGCGGTGGCAACGGGGCCGCCGGCCAGCTCGCCGCCACGCACAACAACTCGACGGAGGCGTTCTACACGAACGTCCCCGGCCTCAAGGTGATCGCCCCGTCGAACCCCGACGACGCGAAGGGCCTCCTCAAAGCCGCCATCCGCGACGACGACCCCGTGCTCTTCATGGAATCCGAGCTGATGTTCGGGATGAAGGGCGAGGTCTCCGACGACGAGGACTACATCCTCCCGATTGGCAAGGCCCGCGTCGCGCGCGAAGGCGACGACGTGACATTCGTCGCCCACTCGAAGAGCTACTGGCTGGCGATGGAAGCGGCCGAGGAACTCGCGAAGCAGGGCTACGAGGCGACCGTCATCGACCCCCGCACGCTCCGCCCGTTCGACACCGAGACGGTGCTGGAGTCGGTGAAGAAGACGAACCGGCTCGTCATCATCGACGAGTGCAGCCCGTACGGCGGCATCGCTTCCGAGGTCGCCTTCCGCATCCAGCAGCAGGCCTTCGACCACCTCGACGCACCGATCGCGCGCGTGACGGCGAAGGACACGCCGGCCCCGTACGCCAAGAACCTCATCGAAGCCTGGATGCCGACGGTCGACGAAGCGATCGCTGCGGCGAAAAAGGTGATGTACGTGGACTAGGTTCGAGGTTGGAGGTTCTGAGTTTTGAGTGCTTAGACATCCGACCCACAACCCCAAACTCACAACCCCAAACCCGATGGCCGTAGCCGTAGAAATGCCCAAAATGAGCGACACGATGGAGGAGGGCGTCCTCGTCGCGTGGCTCGCAGAAGAGGGGGACGCCGTCTCCGCCGGCGACGTCGTCGCCCAGGTCGAGACCGATAAGGCGACCATGGACCTCGAGGTTTACGACGACGGCGTGCTGCTGAAGCGGGTCGTCGCAGACGGCGCGAGCGTGCCGATCGGCGGACTGATCGCCGTCCTGGGGCAGGAGGGGGAGGACATCTCCGACATCCTCGCGAAGTACGGCGGTGACGGCGGGAGCGAAGCGGCCGAGCCGAAGGCGGAAGAAGCACCCGCCGAGGAGGCGCCCGCGAAACAGGGCGACGCGCCCGCTCAACCCGCGGCCCCCTCCGGCGATGGCGCGGCGGGCGTGCCCGAAGGCTACGGCCACGAAGGCCAGCAGCCGGAGCCCATGCCCACGCCCGCCGGCGGCTCCGCCTCTGACGGAAGTCGCGTTAAAGCGTCGCCCCTCGCGCGCCGCATGGCGACCGAAGGCGGCCTCGACCTCGGCTCGGTGCAGGGGAGCGGGCCGGAAGGGCGGATCGTCAAGCGCGACGTAGAAGCGGCCCTTTCAGGCGGAGCGCCCGCCGCCAAGCCAGCCCCGGCCTCCGCGCCTGCCGAAGCCCCGGCCGAGCGTGCGCCCGACCGTGCCCCGCGCCCGGCGTCGTCGCCCGCGCCGTCCGTCGGCGACGGTGGCTACGAGTCCGTGCCGATCACGCAGATGCGGAAGACGATCGCTCGGCGGCTCGCCGAGAGCAAGTTCACCGCGCCGCACTTCTACCTCACCGTCGAGATCGACATGGCGCGGTCCGTGGAGATCCGGTCGCAGCTCAACGATATGGCCGAGGCGCAGGGCCGCCCGAAGATCTCGTTCAACGACCTCGTCACGAAGGCGTGCGCCGTCGCGCTCCGGCAGCACCCGAACGTCAACGCATCGTATCTGGAGAAGGAAGGCGAGATCCGGCGGCACCACGTCGTCCACGTCGCCGTCGCCGTAGCGGTCGACGAAGGGCTCCTCACGCCCGTCATCCGCAACGCCGATCAGAAGGGGCTCGCGCAGATCTCGGAAGAGACACGCGCTTTCGCCCAGAAAGCCCGCGACCGTCAGCTCCAGCCGCAGGATTGGGAGGGCTCGACGTTCACCACGAGCAACCTCGGGATGTTCGGGATCGAGGAGTTCACGGCCATCATCAACCCGCCGAACGCCTGCATCCTCGCGATCGGCGCGATCCGCGACGTGCCCGTCGTCGAGGACGGGGCCGTGGTGCCGGGCAAGCGCATGAAGGTGACGCTCTCGTGCGACCACCGCGTCGTGGACGGCGCCACCGGCGCGGCGTTCCTCGGCGACGTGCAGCGCTATCTCGAGGAGCCGATGAACCTGCTGCTGTAGCGACGCGGCGTGCTGCGTCAACGAAGGTCGGGAGAGCGGCGGGGCGAACGCCTCGGCCGCTCTCGGCGTATACTCCGTCCCCTCTCGCGTCGTTAGCTCCCAATCGATTCGTGGAACCGACCCCTCCCGCTCAGCGCTCGGCTCCGGACGCCCCGTTCTTCCGGCTCGCCCACCTCTCGGACATCCACTTCGGCAAGATCGCGCATGAGCGCGTCGTGCCCGCGCTCGTGGAGGAGGTGAACGACGGCGGGCTCGACCTCGTCGTGATCTCGGGCGATCTCACGCAGCGCGCCCGCACGAGCGAGTACGAGGCGGCGCGCGCGATGATCGACGCCTTCCGGCCGCCCGTCCTCGTCGTCCCCGGCAACCACGACGTGCGGGCGTGGTGGCACAACCCGTTCGAGCGCATCTTCCGCTCGGCCTCCCGCTTCCGCCGCTTCATCGGCGACGACACGACGCCGTCGTTCGCGGCCGACGGCGTAGCGGCGTTCGGGCTGAACTCAGCCCACGGGCTGACCATCAAAGGCGGTAAGATTCGTCCGCGCCACCTCGACCGGATGCGGACGTTCTTCGAGGCGCAGCCGCCCGAGGCGTTCCGCGTCCTCGTCGTCCACCACCACCTCACGCGGCTGCGGGCGCTGGGCTCGCACGACATCGCCCACGGCGCGAAGAAGGCGCTTCAGGCGGCCGGGAGCGCGAACGTCGAACTCCTCCTCTGCGGCCACCTCCACATGAGCCACGTCGAGAACGTCGAGATCGACGTCGAACTCGGGCAGCGGATCGTGATCGCGAGCGCGGGCACGGCGACGAGCAGCCGCGGCCGGGGCACGAACCGCGACGTGAACTTCTACAACCACGTCTGCGTGTGGCCGGACCACTTCACCGTGGCGGAGCGGCGGTTCGTCGCCGACGCGGGCGCGTTTGAGCCGGCGCGTGAGACGCGGTTCGAGCGCGTTACCGAGGCGGTATGAGCGCGGGAAACTGCGGGGCGGTGCGGCGTTAGAGGGGCATCGTTCCCTTCTCCCATCGCATCGCTCATGGCCCCTCGTCTGCTCGTCCTCCTCAGCCTCGTCCTCCTCGCGGGCTGCCAGCTCGAAAACCGCTCGGCGGATCGTCCCGACGCGCCGCCCGTCACGAACGCCGACGCCGAGGTCTCTGTCTACGGCGACAGCGACCGCACGCCGACGGACGCCGACGTCGAGGCCGGCCGCCGCGATACGTCGTGGCGCGGCTTTGCCGGGCGCGAGGCGGACTACGCCGTCGATACGGCGCAGCCGGACTCGATGCGGGCGCCGCAGCCTGCCGCCCCCCGTCCGACGCGGGCGGACACGGCGGCGTACGCTGAAGCCCTCGCCGTCCCGCTCTCGGCCGACACCGACGGCCGCGCCGTGCTCTACGCCCAGATCCTCCTCGACCGCGCCCGCTTCTCGCCTGGCCAGATCGACGGGCGGTGGGGGCAGAACACCGAGAAAGCCGTCTACTGGCTCCAGCGCCGCGAAGGGCTCGACGCGAGCGGCACGCTCGACCGGCCGACGCTCCAGCGCCTCGTCCAGCTCGCCGACGCGCCGCGCTCGCCCGATTCGCTCCTCGTCCTCCGCACGCTCACCGAAGACGACGTGGAAGGGCCGTTTGAGGAGATCCCGGACGACATCTACGCGAAGGCTGAGATGGAGCGGCTGACGTACCAGAGCGTCGGTGAAAAGCTGGGCGAGGCGTACCACGTCGCGCCGTCGCTCCTGCGCGAGTGGCGCGGCGGCGCGCTCGACGGCCTCGCCGCGGGCGACACGCTCCGCGTTCCGAACCTCCGCCCGCCCACGTTCGAGGCCGAGATCGACCGGCTCGTCGTCTCCGACGGCGGGCGCTACCTCCACGCACTCGACGCGCAGGGCCGCATCCTCGCCCACTTCCCGTCCACGCTCGGCTCAGACTACGACCCCTCGCCGTCGGAGACGCAGGAGATCGTCTCGATCACCGACTATCCGGGCTGGCACTATCAGCCCGACATCCTCGCCGATGTGGACGACAGCGAGGAGGATGCGCACATCCCGCCGGGCCCGAACAACGCCGTCGGCGTGGTGTGGATGGAGCTCTCGAAGGAGCACTACGGCATCCACGGCACGGCCTACCCCGAGACGATCGGGCACACGGCGTCGGCCGGCTGCGTGCGGCTCACGAACTGGGACGCGCAGACCCTCGCGAAGCACGTCGAGCCCGGCATCGAGGTCGCGTTCCGCGGCACCGACGGCCGCGGAGAGCAAGCGACGAGTGCCGATTCTACGGCTGCGCCGCGCTCCCGCCCGTAGCGCTGCTCGGGTCCGCCGCATCGCGCAGAAGCGGGTAGGGGTTGATCGGCTCGCCGTCCCAGAACCGCGCCGGGTCGGTGACGGTCCACATCGCGAAGTGGAGGTGGGTGTTGCCCGGCGCGGCGTTCCCGCTGTCGCCGACCGTGGCGATCGTGTCGCCGCGCTGGACGGCGTCGCCCGCCGCCAGGCCCGGCGCGTACGCGTCGAGGTGGGCGTAGTAGTAAACCGTCTCGCCGTCGAGGCCGAGCTGATAGATCGTGAGCCCGCCGCGCTCGCTCTCGAAGAGCCGGAGGACGGTGCCCGGCGCGGCGGCTACGACGGCTCGCCCGCGCGGCGCGAGGATGTCCACCGCGTTGTGGACGCGGCCCTGCCCGCGGGCCGCCGTAAACGTGTCCACGAGGTCGCCGGGCCGAATCCCCGTGACGGGCACGGCGAGGCCCGCCGCAGGCTCGACTTCGGTCCGTGCGGGCGGTGCGCCTTCGATCTCGACGCTCGGCGGGTTGACTTCGCGCGGGTTCGGCGCGGCGGAGTCCGGCGGTACGGCGTCGGGCAGGGCGAGGGCGCGGTGGGCCTCGTCGCGGCGGGCGGCGAAGAGCACGCGGCTCGTCGAGTCGTCGGGCGGCACGTCGAACGCGCCGCAGGCGAGCGTCGTGTCCGCGTCCGTGAGGCGCACGAGCGGGTCGGCGTCGGGCCGCCGCTCGATCTCGCACGCAGCGAAGGCGGCGACGAGCGCGAGGAGGAGGGCGGAGCGGAGAGCGGCCATGGGCAACGGGATAGGGGCGCTCCGGCGTGGAGCGCCCCAACGTTACGGCACCATAGCAGGGCTGGGCAAGCGGGGAATCCATGCCGCCTGCCGCACGGCCAGGGATGCGCTCACGCCGCGGCGGTCAGGGGCGCGCGCCGGAGGCGACGGATGTTCGCCGCCATCACGAGCGACGTGAAGAACGCCACGCCGAGGAGCCCGGCGAAGAGGTAAAACGAGAGGTCGTAGCTGCCCGTGTGGTCCACGATGTAGGCCACGAGCATCGGCCCGACGATGCCGGCCATCGACCAGGCCGTGAGGAGGAGGCCGTGAATGGCCGCGAGCTGGCGCGTCCCGAAGAGGTCGCCGATGAAGGCTGGCAGCATCGCGAACCCGCCGCCGTACATGGTCAGGACGGTGAAGAGGAGGACTTGGAACAGGAGCGGGTCGGTCGTCCCGGGCAGGAGGAGGAACGCGACGAGCTGGACGGCGAAGAACAGGATGAAGACGTTCCCCCGTCCGACGTAGTCCGAGAGCGAGGCCCAGCCGATGCGGCCGCCGCCGTTGAAGAGCCCCATCAGCCCGACGATCGCTGCCGCCGCGACGGCCGTCATCCCGACCTGATCCTGCGCGAGCGGCGAGGCGACGGAGATCAGCTTGATCCCGGCTGAGATGTTGATGAACATCATCACCCACAGCAGCCAGAAGCGCGGCGTGCGCAGCGCCTCCCGCGACGTGAGCTGCCCGAGGTCTTCGAGGACGAGCGTCCGCGGCTTCTTCCCGTCCGCGAGCGTCGCCGGTTTCCATCCCTTCGGCGGCTTCGCGATGTAGCTGGCACCCGCCGCCATGAGGATGAGGAACGCCCCGCCGAGGATGAAGAACGTTTGCGGCACGCCGAGCGTCACGATCAGCCGCGCGGCGACGGGGCTCGCGACGAGCGCGCCCGCGCCGAAACCGAGGACGGCCATGCCCGTCGCCATGCCGCGCCGGTCCGGGAACCAACTCACGAGCGTCGACACCGGCGAGATGTAGCCGATCCCGAGCCCGATTCCCCCGACGACGCCGTAGCCGAGATAGAACACCGCCAGGCTTCCCGCTCCGACGCCCAGCCCGGCGATCACGTGGCCCGCGGAGAACAGCGCGGCCGCGACGAGCGCCGAAATGCGCGGCCCTTTCCGCTCGACGAACGGCCCGAAAAGCGCGGCCGAGAGGCCGAGGAAGACGATCGCGATCGTGAAGGCCAGCGAGGTCTCCGTGCTGCTCCAGCCGAGCGCGTCGGCGAGCGGGCGCTTGAACACGCTGTAGGCGTAGGCCGAGCCGATCGAGAGGTGGATCGCGACGGCGGAGAGGGCGATGAGCCAGCGGTTCTTCGTGACCATAAGAGGCGAATGTTGAGCGCGAGCGGGCGTTACCGGACCGGCAGGCCGTAGGCGCGGAACTGGTCTTCGACGCGCGCGACGAGCGCATCGTCGGGCGGCGGCGTGTCGGCGAGCGGATACGAACGGCCGAGGCGCTCCCATTTGTCGCGTCCCATTTGATGGAACGGCAGCACCTCCACGCGCTCCACGTTGTCGAGCCCGGCGACGAAGGCGGCGAGGCCGTCGACGTTGGCTTCGTTGTCGGTGAGGCCGGGGACGAGGACGAAGCGGATCCACGCCGGCTTGCCCAGATCCGAGAGTCGCCGCGCGAACGCGAGCACGTCGTCGACCGGGTAGCCCGTCGTGCGTTTGTGCGTCTCCGGGTCGAACGACTTGATGTCGAGCAAGACGAGGTCGACGTCCTCCAACTCCTCGTCCGAAATCCGGTGGCCGAGGTAACCGTTCGTATCGAGGACGGTGTGGAGCCCGAGCGCTTTGCATGCGCGGAAGAGCCGCGTCACGAACGGGGCCTGCACGAGCGGCTCGCCGCCGCTGATCGTGACGCCGCCGCCCATCATCTTCAGCACGCGCTCGTACTTCCCGATCTCGGCCATCATCTCATCGACCGAGGTCGGCTCTCCGTGCTTGAGATGCCACGTGTCGGGGTTGTGGCAGTACAGGCAGCGCATGAGGCAGCCCGTCGTCCACAGCACGAAGCGGACGCCCGGCCCGTCGACGACGGAGCCCGTCTGGAACGAGTGCACGTAGCCGCTCGCGCCGTCGTCTTTCACGGCGGCGCGTAGCTGGCAAGCGGCAGGCGGCGGGGCGGGGGCGGCGGGCATCGCGTCGTCGGGTCTCGCGGGTGGTTCGGGAAAAGGGAAAAGCCCCCGGCGGCGGAGTCGCCGGCCGGGGGCGTGCCCCTCCAGATTACATCTGCCCGTGGAACGTCCGGTTCACCACGTCGAGCTGCTGCTCGCGCGTCAGCTTGATGAAGTTGACGGCGTAGCCCGAGACCCGGATCGTGAGCTGCGGGTAGTTCTCCGGGTGCTCCATCGCATCCAACAGCGTCTCGCGGTTCAGCACGTTGACGTTGATGTGGAAGCCCTGCTCGGTGAAGTAGGCGTCGAGCACGTTCGCGAGGTTCGTGACGCGCTCCTCGGTCGTCGCGCCGAGCCCATTCGGGATGACGCTCGCGGTGAACGAGATGCCGTCCTGGGCGTGCTCGTACGGCAGCTTCGCGACGGAGAGCGCCGAGGCGAGGAAGCCGTGCTCGTCGCGCCCGTGCATCGGGTTCGCGCCGGGTGCGAAGGGCTCGCCCTGGCGGCGGCCGTCGGGCGTGTTGCCGGTGTACTTGCCGTAGACCACGTTCGAGGTGATCGTGAGTACGGACTGCGTGTGCTCGGCGTCGCGGTACGTCGGCCGGGCGCGGAGCTTCTCCATGAACGTCTCGAGGACATTCGCGGCGAGCGTGTCCACGCGGTCGTCGTTGTTGCCGAACGTCGGGAAGTCGCCGTCGGTCTCGAAGTCGACGATGAGGCCGCGCTCGTCGCGGATCGGGCGGACCCACGCGTGCTTGATAGCCGAGAGGCTGTCGGCTACGACCGAGAGGCCGGCCACGCCGAAGGCCATCGTCCGCTTCGGGTCGTAGTCGTGGAGCGCCATCTCGATGCGCTCGTAGGCGTACTTGTCGTGCATGTAGTGGATGACGTTCATAGCCCCGACGTAGATGTCGGCGAGCCAGTCCATCATCTCGTCGAGCCGCGCTTTGACCTCGTCGTAGTCGAGCACGTCGCCCTGCACCGGGGCCAGCTCCGGGCCGATCTGGTCGCCCGAGATCTCGTCCCGGCCGCCGTTGAGGGCGTAGAGCAGGCACTTGGCGAGGTTGACGCGCGCGCCGAAGAACTGCATCTGCTTGCCCATCTCCATCGCCGAGACGCAGCACGCGATCGCCGTGTCGTCGCCGTAGGTCGGGCGCATGAGGGCGTCGCTCTCGTACTGGATCGAGGAGGTCTCGATCGAGAGCTCGGCGCAGAAGCGCTTGAAGCCGTCGGGGAGTGCCGGGTCCCAGAAGACGGTGAGGTTCGGCTCGGGAGCCGGGCCGAGGGTGCGGAGCGTCTGGAGGAAGCGGAAGCTCGACTTCGTCACGAGCGGGCGGCCATCGAGGCCGACGCCGCCGATGACTTCGGTGACCCACGTCGGGTCGCCGGAGAAGAGCGCGTCGTACTCCTTCGTCCGCAGGAAGCGCACGATGCGGAGCTTGATGACGAAGTCGTCGATGATCTCCTGCGCTTCGGTCTCGGTCAGCGTGCCGGCGGCGAGGTCTCGCTCGAAGTAGACGTCGAGGAACGTGGAGGTGCGGCCGAGCGACATCGCGGCGCCGTTCTGCTCTTTGACGGCGGCGAGGTAGCCGAAGTAGAGCCACTGCACGGCCTCCTTCGCCGTCGTCGCCGGGCCGGAGATGTCGAACCCGTAGGCACGGGCCATCGCCTTCAGCTCGTCGAGGGCGCGGAGTTGCTCGGAGAGCTCTTCGCGGTCGCGGATGATGGCGTCGGTCGCGGGCGCGGTGTCGAGGCTGCGCTGCTCGGCCTCTTTGGCTTCGAGGAGCGCATCGACGCCGTAGAGCGCCACGCGGCGGTAGTCGCCGATGATGCGGCCGCGGCCGTAGGCGTCGGGCAGGCCGGTGACGATGCCGGAGCGGCGTGCGTTCAGGATCTCGGGCGTGTACGCGTCGAAGACGCCGTCGTTGTGGGACTTCCGGTACTTCGTGAACACCTCGGTCACGAGCGGGTCGACCTCGAAGCCGTAAGCCTCGAGCCCGGCCTCGACCATGCGGTAGCCGCCGTTGGGGAAGATGGCGCGCTTGAGCGGCGCGTCCGTCTGCAGCCCGACGACGAGTTCATTCTCGCGGTCGATGTAACCGGGTTCGTGCGCGAGGATGCTGCTCGGCACCTGCGACACGTCGAGCACGCCGCGCTCGCGCTCTTTCTCGAAGAGGTCGCCGAGGCGGGTCCAGAGACGCTCGGTGCGCGCGGTCGCTGAGGCGAGGAAGGCGGCGTCGCCCTCGTACGGGGTGTAGTTGCGCTGGATGAAGTCGCGCACGTCGATCCGTTCCGTCCACGGGCCGGGGGTGAAGCCGCGCCACGCCGGCGCGGTGTCGAGGGTGAGGTCGTTCGAGAGAGTGGGCATAGCCCTGGGGCGTTGAGTGGAGGTACGAAAGAGGGCGGCTTCGGGAGGCGTCCGACCCGGGAGGGCGGCCCTTCTCACCCGAAGGCAGAGCAGCATACGGAGCGGTCTGGACCCGGCGCTGCAGCGTATCCCTCCCCACGGCGTAGGGGATTCCCGCCCCCCGCTGAGAGGCCTGATAGCGCGAATGGGAGCGGAAGCGCTACCGAAAGGGCACGTCCTCAGCGCTTGCATCTGGGTACGAAAAAAGAGCGCGCACCCACCGTGCGAGTGGGTGCGCGCTCCCGTTGCGTTTCAGCGACGTCTCGGGCGTCAGGCCTCCTGCTGCACGGCGGGGCCGGCCTGCCGGATCTCCTCGCTCGCGCCCTCCTCGAACTTCTTGAAGTTCTCGGCGAAGCGCCGCGCCAGCTTGCTCCGCTGCGCGTCGTAGGCGTCGGGGTCCGACCACGTGTTGCGCGGCTGGAGGATCTCGTCCGGCACGCCCGGGCACGAGGTCGGGATCTCGAAGCCGAAGACGGGGTCGGTCTCCGTCGGGGCGTCGGCGAGCGAGCCGTCGTGGATGGCGTCGATGATGGCGCGGGTGACCTTCAGGCTCATGCGCTCGCCGGTGCCGTACGGCCCGCCGGTGAGCCCGGTGTTGATGAGCCACGTGTCGACGCCGTGCGTCCGCATCTTCTCAGCCAGCAGCTCGGCGTATTTGCTCGGGTGCCAGACCATGAACGGCGCGCCGAAGCAGGCCGAGAACGCGGGTTGCGGCTCCGTCACGCCCACTTCCGTGCCGGCCACCTTCGAGGTGTAGCCGCTGATGAAGTGGTACATCGTCTGCTCGGGCGAGAGCTTCGCCACGGGCGGGAGCACGCCGAAGGCGTCGTAGGTCAGGAAGATGACGTTGTTCGGGTGCCCGGCCACGCAGGGGATCTTCGCGTTCGGGATGAACTCGATGGGGTACGAGGCCCGCGTGTTCTGCGTGAGCGAGATGTCGTGGTAGTCCACGTCGCGCGTGCGCTCGTCGTAGACCACGTTCTCGAGCACGGTGCCGTACTTGATGGCGGCGAAGATCTCCGGCTCCTTCTCGGCCGAGAGGTCGATGGCCTTGGCGTAGCAGCCGCCCTCGATGTTGAAGACGCCGTCGTCGCTCCAGCAGTGCTCGTCGTCGCCGATGAGGGCGCGGTGGGCGTCGGCCGAGAGCGTGGTCTTGCCCGTGCCCGAGAGGCCGAAGAAGAGCGTGACGTTGCCGTCCTCGCCCTCGTTCGCCGAGCAGTGCATCGAGAGCACGTCCCGCTTGGGCATGAGGTAGTTCATCACGGTGAAGATCCCCTTCTTCATCTCGCCGGCGTACTCCGTGCCGAGGATGACCATCTCGCGCTGCTCGAAGTCCACGTCGACGCTCGTCTTCGAGGTCATGTGGGACGTGCGGCGGTTGGCGGGGAACTGCCCGGCGTTGAAGACGACGAAGTCCGGCTCGCCGAAGGCGGCGAGTTGCTCGTCCGTGGGGCGGATGAGCATGTTATGCATGAAGAGGGCGTGGTAGGGCCGCGTGCAGACGATGCGGACCTTCAGCCGGTACGTCGGGTCCCACCCCGCGAACCCGTCGACGACGTAGAGGCATTCGCGGGTGTTGAGAAAGTCCACCGCGCGCTCGCGGTTGACGAGGAAGGTCTCCTCGTCGAGCTCGATGTTGACGCTGCCCCACCAGATGTCGTCCTCGCTCTCGGGGTTGCGCACGACACGCTTGTCGGCCGGGCTGCGGCCCTTCTTCTCGCCCGAGCCCACGCGGAGCGCGCCGCTGCTCATGATCGCGGCCGTGGGGTCGTTACGGACGGCTTGCTCGTAGAGCTTGGCCGGGGCCACGTTGCGTAGCACGTTCGCCACGTCGATGCCGTACTGCTTGAGATCAATATTCGAGTCCATGGACCTAGTCCTCCTGATGGGTGGCTTGTTGGTGCGGGCCGAGCATGTGTGATGGGCCGGGGGCGGTCACGCGTCGTCTCATGGTACCACGCGGGCGCCGTCGCGGGTGTCGGTGCGGGTGCGCCGGCAGATGTGGGGCATCCGTTGCTACGGACGTAGGGCGGAACATGACCCCGTCGGGAACGCGGGGGAGGGGAAAGATCCCCAAACCCGGCGACGCGCGCAACTGCTCCGGGGCCGGACGCCCTCGCGGCACAGCGGCCGCCGGCTTCTCCGCCATCGGGTCGGCACGTCGGAGCGCCTCGGCGGTGGCTCGAACGCCTTTCCGATGGAGAAACGGGGCGTGTACGAAGGATACGACCGATACGGATAGGGCGAGGGTGGCGTTTCTGAAGACGCATCAAAGTCGGGTACCGCTGCCGGCCGGGGGGGCGGTACCGACCGGTGGGGAGTGGGCAGAGACCGTTCGAGATCGTACTATGGACCGCTCGCCCCGCGTTGATACCTTACCTCGTTCCGCCTCTCCGCCACCCGGTTCGCCGTCTCATGACCTTGCTACGCGCGCTCTGCGTCTTCGCCTGCACCTCCCTCGCCGTGGGCACGGCCCCCGCCCAGGTCGCCGAGCTCCCCCTCCAGCTCGACATCGACTACGCCACGTTCCAGTACGACGAGGGCGCGTCGCTCGTCGAGACGTACCTCGCCTTCGAGGCCAGCTCGCTGCCCTACGTCCGCGCCGTGGAGGGCTACGAGTCTGCCCTCCCCGTCGTCGTGACGCTCCGGCGCTCGGACGCAGCGGGGCCGCCGCAGGCCTCCGACGCCCTCGCCTTCGCCGACACCCTCGCGCTCCGCTTCGCCGTGGCCGACACGGCCGGGCTCGTGCAGGGGCAATACTTCGTGCAGCAGGTCCGCGCCGCCGTGCCCCCCGGCGAGTACGAGCTCGAAGTCACCGTGCCCGGCGACTCCGCCACGAGCCGGCCGAACTTCCGCGCCACGCCCGGCGACGTCACCGTCCCCGACTTCACCGCCGCCGGCGACGCGGGCCGGGCCATGATCTCGGACGTCACGCTCGCCTCCGCGATCGGCCCCTCCGACGACCGCGCCGCCACGTTCTACAAGAACGGGCTCCTCGTCCAGCCCAACCCGAACGGCCTCTTCGGGCAGGGCCTCCCGACGCTGTTCTACTACGCCGAAGCCTACGGGCTCGCCGAGGCGCTCGGCACCGGGGCGTACACGCTCTTCGCCTACCTCGCCCCGTCGAACGTCGCCGCGCCGATGGAGGGCTACCAGCAGCGAACCGAGCGCGCGGCGCAGCCCGTCGACGTGCTGGTCGGCTCGTTCGACCTGCGGCAGTTGCAGAGCGGGGCGTACTACCTTCGCCTCGCCGTGCTCGACGCGAACAACGAAGCCCTCGCCGAGCAGAGCCGGAAATTCTACGTCTACAACCCGGCCGTCGCCGCACCCGTCGCCGCCGCCGCCGATGAGTCGTACGAGGCGAGCCTCTACGCGGTGATGCCCGAGGCCGAGATCGACGACAACCTCCGCCACGCCGAGGTCATCGCAAGCGGCCGCGAGCGGGACCAGATCAACCGGCTCGGCAGCCTCGACGCCAAGCGGGACTTCCTCACCGAGTTCTGGCGCAAGCGCGACGAGGAGCCCGCGACGCCGATCAACGAGAGCCGGATCCGGTTCTACGAGCGCGTCCAGTACGTCAACGACCGCTACTCGACCTCCCAGACGGAGGGGTGGAGGACGGACCGGGGACGGACGGTGCTGAAGTACGGCCAGCCCTCCCAGGTCGACCCCACGCTCTACGATAACCAGTCGCTCCCGCACGAGACGTGGACGTACGACAACATCCCCGGCTCGGGCCGCGCCCTCTTCGTCTTCGTCGACCGCGTCGGCTTCGGCGACTTCGAGTTGATCCACTCGACGGTGACGGGCGAGGTGAGCATGCCCGACTGGCAGCGCCAGCTCCAACGGTGAGCGCGAGCGGAGATCGGATATCGGTCGAGCGCGCCTCGGTCGAGCACGCCGCCGAGGTGGTGTGGGGCGGCGGCGTGCTCGTCTACCCGACGGAGACCGTCTACGGCATCGGCTGCAACCCCCACGACGTGCACGCCGTCGACCGCGTCCGCGCTGTCAAAGGCCGCGACGCCGACCGCCCGATGCTGGCGCTGACGGACGAGTGGGACCGCGTCGAGGCGTGGCTCGCGAGCGTGACGGCGGCGCACCGCCGCTTGATGCAGCACGATCCGTTGCTGCCTGTGACGCTCCTCTTCGAGGCCTCGGAGAAGGCTCCGCCCGGTCTCGTGAGCGCGAGCGGGGAGATCGGCCTGCGGCGGACGCCGGACCCGTTCTGCCGCGCGCTCGTCGCCGCCGCCGACGTACCGCTCCTCTCGACCTCGGCCAACCGCGCCGGCCAGCCGCCGGCCCATCGCTTCGCCGATCTCGACCCCGCCGTGATCGACGCCGTGGACCTCGCCGTGGACGCCGGACACGATCTCGGTGGTACGCCGTCGACCGTCGTGCGCATCGAGTCGGGCCGCGTCGTCGTCCTCCGCGAAGGCGCTGTGGATGCCGCAACGCTCCGGTCGATCATCGAGGCGTAGGGGCAGACCCGCGTGTCTGCCCGGCCCGGGCGTGGTGGCGAATCCGACCAGGGCGGACACGTGGGTCCGCCCCTACGGGGACGATGCTACGGGGACGATGCGTCTGTCGGTTCTTCCGCTCTTTGGTTCTCCCGGTCCGTGCTCCGGGTTAACTTCCGCCGCCCGTTTCCCCCACATCGCTCCCCGTCCATGACCGACCCGTTTACCCCCATCCGCGCTCTCGCTGCTCACGAAGGCGAGACCGTCACGCTCGCCGGCTGGCTCTACAACAAGCGCGGCTCGAAGGGCCTCTACTTCCTCATCCTCCGTGACGGCACCGGCCTCGCGCAGTGCGTCGTCAACGAGGAGCAGGTGGACGCCGAGTCGTTCGCCGCGGCCGACGCGGCGACGCAGGAGAGCGCGCTCCGCATCACCGGCCGCGTCGTCGCCGACGAGCGGCAGGTCGGCGGGTTCGAGGTGCAGGCGACGGGCGTCGAGCTGCTGAGCCAGGCCGAGGAGTACCCGATCACGCCGAAGGCGCACGGCGTCGAGTTCCTCATGAACAACCGGCACCTCTGGCTGCGCTCGCAGCGGCAGTGGGCCATCATGCGCGTCCGCAACCGCATCATCCAGTCGATCCACGCCTACTTCCAGGGCGAGGGGTTCATCCAGATGGACCCGCCGATCCTCACCGGCAACGCGGCTGAGGGCACGAGCACGCTCTTCGAGCTCGACTACTTCGACGAGCCCGCCTACCTCACCCAGAGCGGCCAGCTCTACGGCGAGGCGATGGCGATGGCGCACGGCAAGATCTACACCTTCGGCCCGACGTTCCGCGCCGAGAAGTCGAAGACCCGCCGCCACCTCACCGAGTTCTGGATGATCGAGCCCGAGATGGCGTTCTACGACCTCGCCCTCGACATGGAGGTCGCCGAGGAACTCCTCGGCCGCATCGCCTCCGATGTGCTCGCCGACTGCGCCGACGAGCTCGCGACGCTGGAGCGCGACACGACCGCGCTCCAACGGGCGGCCGAGGGCGGCTTCCCGCGCGTCCACTACTCCGAGGCCGTCGACCTCCTCAAGAGCGACGAGACGCAAGAGATGCTCGACCGCGAGATCGCCGACCTCGAAGCCGAGCAGGAGCGGATCACCGCTGAGCGCGACGAGAATCGGTCCCGCTACAACAACGTCAAGAAGGGGGAGAAGCGGCGGATCGACGCCCGCGAGATCGAGATCAACGGGCGGCTCGAAGAGATCGAGGAGATGCTCCGCAACCTCCCACAGTGGAAGGAGAGCGCCGCCAATTTCGAATGGGGCAACGATTTCGGCGGCTCCGACGAGACCGTCCTCACGCGCCACTTCGACCGGCCGATCATCGTCCACCGCTTCCCCGCCGTCATCAAGGCGTTCTACATGAAGCGCGACCCCGACGACGACCGGCTCGCGCTCGGGATGGACGTGCTCGCGCCCGAGGGCTACGGCGAGATCGTCGGCGGCGGCGAGCGGGCGACGGACTTGCAGTTCCTCAAAGCGCAGATCGCCGAGCACGGGCTGCCGCAGGACGTGTTCGAGTGGTACCTCGACTTGAGGCGCTACGGCTCGGTGCCACACGCAGGCTTCGGGCTCGGGCTGGAGCGGACGGTGGCGTGGGTCTGCGGCCTCCCGCACGTCCGCGAGACGATTCCCTTCCCGCGCCTCCTCGGCCGGCTGAACCCGTAGGCATGCCACGCATCTCCGAGTTCTACGGCATCTTCGTCTACATGTACTTCCTCGATACGCGGCAGCATCACACCCCGCACGTCCACGTCCGGTACGGCGAGTACAAGGCGTCGTTCTCGATTGAGACGGGCGATCTGCTCGCGGGAAGGCTCGGACCGAAGCAGACACGGCGGGTACAAACGTGGATCGCAGCCCGCCGGATGGCGTTAGAGGCGAACTGGCACCGCGCTCTGTGCGGCGAAACGCTCGAATGGATAGATCCCTGAAGCCGATGAACCCCGACGTGCTAGACGTTCAGCCCCTCGACGACTACGTCCTCCGTCTCATCTTCGAGGGCGGTGCAGTGCGCGACTTCGACGTGAAGCCTTACCTCGAACTCGGTGTCTTTCGGGAACTACGGGACGAGTCCTACTTCCGTGAGGCCTACGTGGAATTTGGCTCCGTGGAATGGCCGCACGGGCAGGGGTTGAGCTACGACACGCTCTACCTCGAAAGCAAGCCCGTGGAAGTGGCAGCATAACATGACCTGCGGCCTCCCGCACGTCCGCGAGACGATCCCCTTCCCGCGCCTCCTCGGCCGGCTCAATCCCTGAAGAGCTGGCTCTGTACGGCCTTCACGAACGTAGAAGCTTCTTGGCGTGTCCAGGGGAAGCCGATCGCCGGTCGGAGGTCGCTCCCTGCTGTATTCAGCACTACGCGGGGGGACCCCCAAAGCAGCAGGACCGCGATGACGATCATCAGCGTGCCGAAGAACGCCTGATCCGCGTTGAACGCGAAGAAACCACCTAATAGCAACAAGAGCCCTAGGAGGACATGGCGATTGATCTCCATGCGAACCGAGGTGATGTGCTTGAGCGGGAGATCTTCCTGAGAGCCGCCGCTGAACCAGCCTTTCTTTGAGCGGAAGACTACCCGGCGGTCCGTGACCGTGCCGTAGCCGGTGGACGCGATCTGTTGTTCGTTTCCATGCAGGATTGACTGAGTCATGCCTTCCTCGCCGAGTCTTGGTTTATCGTAGAGGATATTATGAATCAAGATTTTATCAGGCAAGAGGAGCGTTATTGGTATCGGCTCTATGCTGCTTGGCGCGAATGGTCGTTATGATGAGATATCAGAATCGGGTGCGTAGTACGTTATGGAGGACGCGCCGCGTGCGCGCTCCCTCTCGATCAACCCTTTCCCATTTTATCATGTCTCGCCTCGCCTCCTTCCTCACCTTCTTGTTGCTCGCCCTGCCAACCATGGCCCAACCCGCTGATCCCGCTCTTTACCATCTCCCGCAGGCGCGCACCGTGACGGTCAGCGGCGTCGGTACGGTGGACGTGGAGCCGGACGAGGCGACGGTCATGTTCGCCGTCGTGACGCGGGCGGAGACGGCGGAGGACGCGCGCCGCCAGAATGCCGAAGCGGCCGAATCCGCGATGGACGCCGTCCGCGCCCTCGGCATCGCCGACCGCAAAATCCAGCTTCTCAGCCTCCGGCTCGACGAGGAGTGGGACTACCAAAACAACCAACGCATCCGCAAAGGCTTCATCGCCCGCCGCGACGTGAGAGTGGTGATCGAAGACCTCGACCTCGTGCCCGACCTCGTCGCGACGGTCGTGCAGGAGGGGGCGAACGAGTTGAACGGGATTCAGTACGGCTTGCAGGACCGCGATGCCGTCGAAGATCAGGCGTTGCAGGCGGCGATCGTTCGGGCGCGGGAGAAAGCGCAACTCATGGCCGAGGCGCTCGGGGTCGGGCTCGGCCGCGTCGTGCAGGTCGCCGAAGGCGGTGTGCAGTTCCCGCAGCCGCCGCCGGTGATGTTCGCCCGCGCTGAGATGGCGATGGACCAGAGCGAGAGCAACCCCGGCGCGTATGCCGCCGGCGAGATCGTCGTCCGCGCCACCGTCACCGTCACGTTCGAACTCGACTAACCCCACTATGGCTGACGCTAGCGACCTCGACTACATGCGCCTCGCCGTCGAGCAGGCCAAGCAGAGCGTCCACGACGGGCAGAGCCCGTTCGGCGCCGTGATCGTCAAAGACGGCGAGGTGGTCTGCGCCGTCCACAACGTCGTCTGGGCAACGACCGACATCACGGCGCACGCCGAGGTCCACGCCCTCCGCGTGGCCTGCGAGCGACTCGGCACGATCGACCTCAGCGGCTGCACGATTTACTCCTCGACCGAGCCCTGCCCGATGTGCTTCGCCGCGATCCACTGGGCGAACTGCGACCGCATCGTCTTCGGCACATACATCGCCGACGCCGACGCGGCGGGCTTCCGCGAGCTCTCGATCTCGAACGAGCAGATGCGCACGCTCGGCGGCAGCGACGTGGCCGTCGAGGGCGGCGTCCTCCGTGATGAAGCGCAGGAAGCCTTCGACCTCTTCGCCGAGGTCAGCGACGGCAAGCTGTACTGAACCGTTCTGCCAAATTGTAGGGGCGCAGCGTGCTGTGCCCCTACGCATCCCCACCGCTGTGTCCGAGTTTCCCCACGTCCCGCACCACTTCCGCCTGCTCCCCGAGGAGGAGATGGAGGCGCGTGCCGGAGCGTTCTTCCGCGAGATGGACACGCGCCGCTCCACGCGCCACTTCGCCGACAAGCCCGTGCCGCGCCGCCTCATCGAACTCGCGATCCGCACGGCGAGCACGGCCCCGAGCGGGGCGCACAAGCAGCCGTGGACGTTCGTCGCCGTGAGCGATCCCGAGGTCAAGCGACGCATCCGCGAGGCGGCTGAGGAGGAGGAGCGCGCGTTCTACGCCGAGCGCGCCACGCCCGAGTGGCTCGAAGCCCTCGCGCCGATCGGGACGGATTGGGAGAAGCCGTTTCTGGAGACGGTGCCCTACGTCGTCGTCCTCTTCGCGCAGACCACGGGCGTGGACGCGGCGGGGGAGAAGGTCAAGCATTACTACGTGCAGGAGAGCTGCGGCATCGCGGCGGGCTTCTTCATCGCCGCGCTCCACCGGATGGGCCTCGCCACGCTCACGCATACGCCGAGCCCGATGAAATTCCTGAACGAGATCCTCGGCCGCCCCGCGCACGAGCGCCCGTTTATCCTCTTCCCCGTCGGCTATCCGGCGGACGACTCGACGGTGCCAGACCTGAAGCGGAAGGGGTTGGATGACGTGGCGGTGTGGGTCGAATAAGGTCGCGTCACAGGGCGAGATCGCGTGCGGGGCGTGCAATTCTCATTTGCAGATCGTGCGAAGATGTGGGAGCTTGGGCGGGTCATTCTGCCGTGCCCCCAATCCTCACGCTCATGCCTGCTCTCTACCGCTTCACCCTCCTCACCGCGTGCCTGCTGCTCGCGACCGGCCCCGCGCTCGCGCAGCAACGCGCCGCCGAGCGCCCGGCGACGCAGCGCGCCTCAGACGTCCTCCCGCTCGACCGGATCGCCCGCGTCGAGATGCCCTCGGTCGATAACGACGCGCTGATCGCGCGCGACGAAGCGACCGCCGCCCGCGCGACGGAGCCCCGCCCGTTCCGCTTCGCCGAGCCGTTCGAGGTAGCCCTCACCACCGGCAGCGCCGGGACGTGGGAGACGCTCGACGACGGCACCCGCGTCTGGCGCCTCGTCATCGCCTCCGGCGATGCGTACTCGATCAACCTCGGCTTCAGCCGGTTCCGCCTGCCCGACGGCGCGGCGCTCTGGCTCTACCCGGCCGGCGAAGCCCCGCATTTCCGCGCCTTCACGGCGGCCGACAACGAGGAGCACGGTGAGCTGTGGTCGCCGATCATCCGCAGCGATGAGGTCGTCGTCGAACTGAACCTGCCGGCGGCGAAGCCCGGTGCCGAGCCCGACTTCGAACTCGAACTGGCGCAGGTGAACCATGCGTACCGCCCGTTCGGCGTGCGCATCGAGACGCCGCAGGATCAGGCCCGCTCCGGCTCCTGCAACGTCGACGTCGTCTGCCCCGAGGGGAACGGCTTCCGCGACATCATCCGCAGCGTCGGCGCGTACACGCGCGGCGGGGTGGACATCTGCTCGGGCTCGGCGATGAACACCACGGCCGGCGACGGCAGCCCGTACTTCCTCACGGCCGACCACTGCGGCAACAGCGCGGGCAACGCCCCGAGCGTCGTGATCTACTGGAACTACGAGAACTCGACGTGCCGCCCGCCCGGCTCCCCGCAGAGCGGCGGCCCCGGCGACGGCCCGCTCGACCAGTTCAGCTCGGGCACGATCTTCCTCGACACCTCCGGCGGCGGCACCTCCGGCGGCCCCGACTGGACCCTCCTCGAAACCGACGACCCGATCCCGCCGGAGTACAGCGTGTTCCTCAACGGCTGGGACCGCCGCGATCAGGCGACGAGCAGTGCCATCGCCATCCACCACCCGCAGGTGGAGGAGAAGCGGATCTCGTTCGAGAACGATCCGACCTCGATCGACTCCTACCTCGGCAACCCGAACAACCCGGCGAACACCCACATCAAAGTCACGGACTGGGATCTGGGAACGACCGAAGGCGGCTCGTCGGGCTCGCCGCTCTACAGCCCCGAGAAGCGCGTGATCGGCCAGCTCTCGGGCGGCTTCGCCTCGTGCACGAGCCAGACGGCGGACTGGTACGGCCGCATGGCCCGTAACATGACGACGGGCCTCGAAGTCTTCCTCGATCCGGGCAACACCGGCGCCCTCTTCATCGACGGCGCCGAAGCCGGCAACCCGCCCGGCCCGATCCAGCTCCTCGCCGCGATGGACGCCGATCCGATCTCGGTCTCGCCCGGTGGCACGACGACGATCTCGGTCGAGGTGTTCAACAATGGGACGGAGACGGGCGAAGCCGTGACGCTCGAGAACGTCCTGCCCGACGACCTCGCCTTCGCGGGCAACCTCGCGGCGTCGAGCGGCGATGCGTCGGAGAGTGACGGGACGATCTCGTGGACCGTGGACGTCGGCGACGACGGCTCGGAGACGCTCTCGTTCGACGTGACGGTGGACGAGAACGCGCCCGGCCTGCCGATCGTGAACACGGCCGTCGTGAACCACCCGAGCCTCAACCTCCCGCTCCAGCCGAGCGTCACGATCGACGTGTTCGTCGCGCCGGACTTCTTCTACTCCAACGAGACCGGCGTCCCGATCCCCGACAACCAGTGCCCGAGCTTCAGCACGAGCGAGATCGAGGTCACGGACACGTTCGAGCCGATCAACATGGAGGTCGGCGTGAACATGCAGCACACGTGGCGGGGCGACCTCATCATCGAGCTGACGAGCCCGGCGGGGACGACCGTCCGCCTGCTCGAGCGCGTCGGTGGCAGCGCCGACAACCTCGACGCGCTGTTCTCGGACTCCGGTCCATCCAACGCCTTCGGTAGCGGTAATCACGACCCGGCTGCGCCGTTCTACGACGTGGAAGGCCAAACGCAGGGGGCGAATGTCGGCCCGCTCGCGCTGTTCCTCGGCGAGGACCCGCAGGGCACGTGGACGCTCGGCGTCTGCGACGGGGCCGGCCAGGACGTGGGGAGCGTCGGGCAGTGGGCGCTCCTGTTTTACACGGAGAACCAGCCGCCCGTCGCGATGGAAGACGCGTCGGCGATGGCGGCGGCGTACCGGATCGACGCGGCGTACCCGAACCCGTTCGCCGAAGAGTCGGTCGTGCGCTTCGCGGTGCGAGACGCGCAGACCGTCCGGGCCGAGGTCTACGACGCGCTCGGCCGCCGCGTGCAGGTGCTCCACGACGGCCCCGTCGCGGCCTCGGCCGAGCAGACGCTCCGCATCGATGGGCGCGGGCTCGCGGGCGGCGTCTACGTCGTCCGGTTCGCAGGCGAGACGTTCACGGCGAGCCAGAAGGTGCTGCTCGTGAAGTAGCGGGCCGTACCCGACGGAAAGATTGAGGCCCCGACTGCGCGATGCGGTCGGGGCCTCAATCTTTCCGCTCTTCCGCCCCTAAACGTGCGCGTCGAGCCAGTCGGTGAGGTCGGTGAGGACGCGCTCGCGGCCGGGCTCGTTGTGGGTCTCATGGTAGAAGCCGTCGTAGAGCGTCAGCGTCTTGTCGTCGGCGGGGGCGCGGTCGTGGAGCAGGCGGCTGCCTTCGGGGTCGGTGACCTTGTCCGCCGTGCCGTGGTAGAGGTAGAGGGGGAGCGTGAAGGCGTCGGCGTGGGCCTGCACGTGGTCCGTCACGCGGAGGACTTCGGCTCCGACGCGCGGGCGGATGCCGCCGTGGTAGACGAGCGGGTCCTGTTCGTAGGCGCGGACCACGGCGGGGTCGCGGGAGAGGTCTGCGGTGTCGAGCTTCGTGGTCGGGAGCTTGGGGACGAAGCGGCTGAGCACGCCGGCCGCTTTCTGCAGGATCGGCGAGAGGTCGGCGGGAATCTTCAGCGCGGCGGAGGAGAGGACGAGCCCGGCGAGGCCGTCGGTCCCGCGCTCGGTGACGTAATAGGCCGCGATCGCGCCGCCGAGGGAGTGGCCGTAGAGGAAGAGCGGGAGGCGGGGCGCGTCGGCGTGGACGTAGTCGAGGAAGAGCGCGAGGTCGTCGGTGTACTCGTCGAACGACTCGACGTAGACGCGGGGCTCGCCCTCGGAGCGGCCGTGGCCGCGGAGGTCGAAGGCGTGGACGGCGTAGCCGTGGAGCAGGAGGTGGGTGGCGACGTGGGCGTAGCGCCCGCTATGCTCGGCGATGCCGTGGACGAGCGCGACGACCGCTTTCGGCCGCCCGCTCGGCGTCCATCGTCGGGTGGCGAGGGTGAGGCCGTCGTCGGTGGTGAGCGTGCTGGCGTCGTGCTGCATGGGCGAGAGGGGAGGAGGAACGGCGGCGGCGGTGCGTAGTCTATGGTCCCAATCGTAAAGCCCGACCGAAGATCCCATGACCGTCACCGAAACCACCGCCACCGCCGAGGGCGTGCTCGCGTTCATCGACGAGAGCGTGCGGGCGTTGCAGCAGGACGGGCTGGAGCCGCGCACGATCCTCGTCGGCCCCGATGCCTACGACCTCCTCCGCCACGCCATCGCCCGCCAGTTCAACCGCTCGCCCGGCCTGTTCGAGACGTACCAGTACCTCGACGTCGTGCTGGACCCGTTCCGCGGCGACGCCGTTTGCGTGGTGCCGGCCCCGCGCGAGCTCGCCGACGGCGTTCGCCCGGTTCGGATCTAGTCCCCGTTGCCCTCCACCCGAGCGATCCGTCGCTCTAACCCGATCCCTCATGAAAGCCATCTGGAACGGCGTCGTCATCGCCGAGAGCGACGCGACGCGCAAGGTCGAAGCGAATCACTACTTCCCGCTCGACGCCGTGAACACGGAATACCTGAAGCAGAGCGATTACCACACGACGTGCCCGTGGAAGGGGGAGGCGAGCTACTACCACGTCGTCGCCGGCGGCGAGACGAACGAGAACGCGGCGTGGTTCTATCCCGACCCGTCGGAGAAGGCGTCGGAGATCAAGGACTACGTCGCGTTCTGGCGCGGCGTGAAGGTGACGGAGTGACCGAGCCGCGGTCGGGGGACGCGGTCGGGATCGGCAAACTCTGGTGAACTCCGGCGCGCTCCGTTGACAGCGGGCGACGGCGACGGTACTTTCTGCCGCCTTTTCCCGCCGACCCGTTCGATGCGTTTCCTCCGTCACGCCGCCGTGCAGCGCCTTTTCAGCGTCGGGCTCTTGCTGAGCCTCGGGCTGTGGCTCGCCGCGCCCGCCGCCGGCGCCGACGTCGGCCGCGCGCTCGCGTCGCAGGTCGAGTGGCTCGGCCCCGCACCGCCGACCGTCGAGGCCGCCTTCGAAGAAGCCCTCGTCGCGGCGGCATCGCAGGGTGCGCGGACGCCCGAAGCGTTTGCGGCGGCCTTCGCCGATGCGCTCGCCGCGCAGTCGGACCCCGCCCTCGCGCAGTTTCTCGGCTCCGATGCCGGGGCGGACGCCCTACTGTCCGTGCTCTACGGGCAGCTTCTCCGCGCGTTCAGCCACCACACGGGGCTCGAAGCCGCGCCCGCCCCGCCCGTCGCCTCGCCGGTGGGCGGCACGTCGTCCGGCCCGCTCGGTCGGCTGATGCGGGCGGAAGCGCCCGCGTCGCTCACGGCTGCCCCAATCCGTCCGGTCCACGACGCGCCCGTCGTCCCGCTCGCCGAGCGGTCGGCGGCGCAGCCGCTCGGCCCGTAGGCCCAGGTTTCCGCCGGCCCGTCTCGCCGGCTCTCGCTCGCCCGCGCGCCGTCTGCGCGGGCCTCTCGCCATGTCCGCAGGTGCGAACCGCGCGCCTCGGACGCTCAGGCTTCGATCCCCGTACCCCGATCCCCGTACAGATGCCCCGCCGGGGCGTCTCTACCCCGACCCCGATCCCATGCAAGACAACGGATTTAAAGTTTTCGTCACCCTCGCGTTTCTGGGGCTCTCGCTCTGGTACCTCTTCCCGACGCTCCAGAGCTACTTCATGGAGCAGCGCATCGAAGAGCTCTCGGATACGGAGCGCGTGGACTACGTCAACGACAACTACACCGAGATCCGCGACGTGCGCGAGCGCGCGCTCAAGCTCGGCCTCGACCTCCAGGGCGGCATGCACGTCACCCTCGAAGTCCGGATGGACGCGCTCGTCCGCGCCCTCGCCACCGACGTCGACGCCGCCTTCGAGCAGGCCCTCGCCGCCTCCCGTGAGGAGGCGAATGCCACCGGCAACGACTTCGTCGAGATCTTCGTCGACACGTTCGAGGAGCAGGACCCCAACGTCCGCCTCTCGCGCTACTTCCGCAACACCGGCGCCAACATCACGAGGCGCTCGGATAACCCCGAGGTCGCGTCTTACCTCCGGGCCGAGGCCGACGAGGCCGTGACGCGCGCCATCTCGATCGTCCGCGAGCGCGTCGACCGCTTCGGCGTCAGCGAGCCGTCGATCCAGCAGCAGGGCTCGCGGCGGATCGTCGTCGAACTCCCCGGCGTGGACGACCCGCAGCGCGTGCGGGACCTCCTCCGCGGCACGGCCCGCCTCGAGTTCCGGCTCATGGCCGACCCCGGCGAGCTGAACGCGGCCCGCAACCGCATCATCGCGTACTTCGACAACGCGCCCGGCGACGCGGTCGAGGCGCCCGTCGCGGTCGTCGACCCCGTAGCCGCCGACACGTCCACCGTCGTAGCGGACACCGCTGCCGCGCTCGAAGCCGACGATCTTGCCGAGGACGCCGCCGCTGACACCGCGGCCAACCTCGACGACCTCCTCGGCCTCGACGAAGGGGTGGCCGAGAGCGAGAACCCGCTGCTCCGTGTGCTCTCGCCGATCCCCGGTGAGTCCGTGATCTTCGGCGCCGTCGCCGAGCAGGACACGGCCGCGGCCGGCGCGCTCCTCCGACGGCCCGCCGTGCAGCAGATGCTCCCGCCCGGCGTGAAGCTCCTCTACACGGCGAAGGCCGAGGCCACGACCGAGACCGGTGCCGACATCTACTACCTCCTCGGCGTGCGCGGCGGTGACCCCGAGCTGACGGGCGAGGTCATCACCGAGGCCCGGCCCGACTTCGACCCGTACACGAACGAGCCCGAGATCTCAATCACGATGAACTCCGACGGCGCGCAGACGTGGAGCCGCCTCACCGGCGCGAACGTCGGCCGCCCCGTCTCGATCGTGCTCGACGACCTCGTGTACTCGTACCCGACGATCATCGACAAAATCCCCGGCGGCCGGACCTCGATTACGGGCGTGACCCGGACCGAGGCCGAGGACGTCGTCGTCGTGCTGAAGTCCGGCGCGCTCCCCGCGCCCGTCGACATCGTCGAAGAGCGGACGGTCGGGCCGAGCCTCGGCGCGGCGTCGATCCGGGCGGGCACGGTGAGCGTGCTCGTCGGGCTCCTGCTCGTGGCCTTCTTCATGGTGTTCTTCTACCGCACGGCCGGGCTCGTGGCGAACCTCGCCCTGCTCCTGAATATCCTGTTCATCTTCGGCATCCTCGCCGCCTTCGGCGCGACGCTCACGCTCCCCGGCATCGCCGGTATCGTGCTCACGATCGGTATGGCCGTCGACGCGAACGTGCTCATCTTCGAGCGCATCCGCGAGGAGATGACGAGCGGGAAGACGCTCAAGGCCTCGATCGACGGCGGCTACGCGAAGGCGCTCTCCGCCATCGCCGACGCCAACATCACGACGTTCTTCGTCGGCGTGATCCTCTACAGCTTCGGCGTCGGCCCCATCCAGGGCTTCGCCGTCACGCTGATGGCCGGCATCCTCTCGTCGCTCTTCACGGCGATCGTGGTGACGCGGATCGTCTTCGACTACTTCGTCGCCGAGCGCCGCTCCGTCGTCGCCTTCGGCTGATCCGTCCGTTTTCTGTAGGGGCGCAGCGCGCTGCGCCCCTACCCCCCAATTTGACCGAGAAGCACCATGCGCATCTTTGAAAACACCGACTACAAGTTCATCTCCAAGCGGCGGACGGCCTACGTCGTCTCCGGCGTCCTCCTGCTGATGAGCGTGTTCGGGCTCCTCACGCGCGGGCTCGAGACCGGGATCGACTTCCAGGGCGGGACCGAATTCGTCATCGAGACGGGCGAGGTGCTCCCCATCCCCGGCGTCCGCGACGCGCTCTCCGCCGCCTTCGGCGTGCAGCCCGAGGTGAAGACGTACGACAACGACCACACGCTCCTCATCCGCACCACGGCCGGCGGCGACGACATCGACGCCATCCAGCAGAGCGCCGTGACGGCGGTGAGCAGCGCGTTCCCCCAGGCCACCGTCTCCGTCATCAAGATCGACTCCGTCGGGCCGCGTTTCGCCGAGGACCTCAAGCGGGGCGCGTTCTACGCCGTCATCGCGTCGCTCTTCGTGATCTTCCTCTACGTCTGGCTCCGGTTCGAGTGGCAGTTCTCGCTCGGTGCCGTGGCCGCGCTCGCGCACGACGTGACGATCACCCTCGGGATCTTCGCCATGTTCCACCACCTCCTCCCGTTCTCGCTCCAGATCGACCAGGCCATCATCGCGGCCCTGCTCACGATCGTCGGGTATTCGCTCAACGACACCGTGGTCGTGTTCGACCGCATCCGCGAGTTCACGAACCTGTTCAAGACGGAGCCCTACGCCGAGATCGTGGACCGCTCGATCAACTCGACGCTCTCGCGCACGCTCGTGACTTCGGGCACGACGTTGATCGTCGTGCTGACGCTGTTTATCTTCGGGGGCGAGGTGCTGCGTGGCTTCGCGTTCGCCCTCCTCGTCGGCATTGTCATCGGGACGTACTCGTCGATCTTCGTAGCGTCGCCGATCCTGGTGGAGCTGAAGACGCGCGCCCTCGCCGCCCGATGATCAATGGGTGATTGAGAGCTTCACTGATTGGGTGATCCCCTTTCACCCAGTCACCCAATCAGCCATTCACCCAATCACCCAACAGGAACACCGCCATGCGATTCAAAACAGAAGAGCGCTACAACGCCGTCGTCCTCCAACTCAAAGGCGACGTGATGGGCGGGCCGGACGGCTCGAAGCTGCACGACCAGCTCCGCGAGATGAAGGAGGCGGGCCAGATGAACGTCGTGATCGACCTCTCGAAGGTCCGCTTCATGAACTCCTCCGGCCTCGGCATGCTCATCGGCGGGCTCTCCACGATGCGCAACGCCGGCGGCGACCTCCGCCTCGCGAACGCCACCGACCGGATCCAGTCGCTCCTGATGATCGCCAAGCTGCTCACCGTGTTCAAGCACTTCGACTCCGTGGACGAAGCCGTCGAGAGCTACAACGAAGAGCCGGCTTCTGAGGGTTGACGTCTGCCGTGTTTCTCACGAAGGCGGCGGGGCCGGCCCCGCCGCCTTCGTTATTGCTCTCCGTTCCGCCACCGGACCCCCTGCCACGCTAGCGGTCACTCGCAAGAGCGGTCACTCGCAAGCTCGTTCCCGACTTCGCGTGGCTGTCACCCTCAACGAGGGGGACAGCTTTTCGAGCGAATGCGAGAAAAGCAGGGGGTCCGGCGGCAGTCCGCTCTCGGTGCTCTCTCTGTCCCCTCTGTCATACACCTCTGAATCATGCCTGTAACGATTGTCATCGGAAGCCAGTGGGGCGACGAAGGAAAGGGGAAGGTCGTCGACCTCCTCGCCCCGGAAATGGACATCGTCGCCCGCTACCAGGGCGGCGCGAACGCCGGCCACACGATCGCGTGGGAAGACAAGCAGTTCGTCCTCCACCTCGTGCCCAGCGGCATCTTCCACGCGGGCACGACCTGCGTGATCGGCAACGGCGTCGTCATCGATCCGGTGGCGCTGATGGAGGAGATCCGCACGATCAAGGAGCTCGGCTTCGAGGTCGAGGGGCGGCTGTTCATCAGCCACAACGCCCACCTCATCATGCCCTACCACAAGGCGGTGGAGCAGGCGCGCGAGCGCTACCGCGACGCCGGGGCGATCGGGACGACGGGCCGCGGCATCGGGCCGGCGTACGTCGACAAGTTCGCCCGCACCGGCATCCGCGTCGTCGACCTCCTCGACCGCGACGTGCTGCGGAAGAAGCTGAAGGACGCCATCGAAGAGAAGAACGCGATCCTGCGCTCGGTCTACGGCGCCGACGGGCTCGACGTGGACGCGCTCATCGAGGAGTACGTCGAGTTCGACCGGCACATCGATCCGTACGTCAAGAACACGCCGGAGTACCTCAACAACGCCCTCAAGGAGGGCAAGCGCGTGCTCGCCGAGGGCGCGCAGGGCTCGCTCCTCGACGTGGACTTCGGGACGTACCCGTTCGTCACGAGCAGCCACCCGACCGCGGGCGGCTGCTGCACCGGCCTCGGCGTCCCGCCGACGGCCGTGGACCGCGTCATCGGGATCGTGAAGGCGTACTCGACGCGCGTCGGCAACGGCCCGTTTCCGACCGAACTCGACGGCGACGCCGACCACGACCCGCACGGCATCGGGCAGAAGCTCCGCGACGTCGGCCACGAGTACGGCGCGACGACGGGCCGCCCCCGCCGCTGCGGCTGGCTCGACCTCGTCGCCCTTCGCTACACGGCCTCGATCAACGGCTTCACCGACATGGCGATCACGAAGCTCGACGTGCTCTGCGGTCTCGACGAGCTGAAGGTCTGCACGCAGTACCGCATCGACGGCAAGCTGACGGACCGCTTCCCGAACGACCTCGCCACGCTCGAGCGCGTCGAGCCGGTCTACGAGACATTCCCCGGCTTCGCCGACCTCGGCGGCGCGGACTCCGTGGACGGCCTCCCCGAGACGGCCCGCGCCTACCTCCGCTTCATCTCCGACTCCCTCGATGTCCCGATCTCGACGGTCTCGACGGGGCCGAAGCGCTCGGAGACGTTGCAGGTTTAGTCGGAATTCTTATACCAGAGTCGTGCTCCAACATGTCCTTCGACGCTGATGCTGTAGCAGACGAAGTCTTATCGGCCGCTGCCGAGGACTGGCTCGGACTATACGAGGTCGTGTGGTGCCTCAATACACTCCAGCCGATGGCAACCGTCACGGAGAAGTATGCTGCGGCTGAGGAGGCAGTCAGGTCGCTGCTTCGTTCCGGCTCTGTCAGTCTCTACCGCCTTCCGTGGCAGGAGCCTTCAACGGTAGCCGATCTGGTCGAGACGGCAGAGGTAGAGGCAGTTTTAGCGAATCCGCAAAGCTGGTCTCCCAGTCTCGGCACAGACCCGCCGACTTACATCGGGCTTGCTACGACAGAGGAGGGGGAGCGTGAGCTAGCGCGCCGCGCGGTCGGTGGACCGAAGCAGGGCGAATAGCTTCTTTCTCCCGACCATCAAACAAGTCATTCCCGCGTAGGCGGGAACCCACAGGACGTGCTAGCCCGGTGGGTCCCCGATCAAGTCGGGGATGACTTTTCGGGAGGCGTGAAACGATGCAGGCCGTCGTGCCGTGTTGGGCCACCGGTCGAGGAGCGGGAGTCCGTGTTGTACCTTCGTCCTCTCGACTCGTGACTCCCGACCCTCGCCGCGCCGCGTGAAAGCCTACCGCACCTCGGTCAAGATCAAGCTCGGCCTCATCGTGGCGGCCGTGCTCATCGCCGTGGCGTCGCTGTGGTACACGAACGACCTCGCCAACCGGCTGATGCGGCAGGAGCGCTCCGCCATCCAACTCTGGGCACGGGCGCAGGAGTACGTCACGCAGGTCGACGCGACGAACCCCTATCAGGAGGACTTCGTCCGGCTCGAACGACTCCTCGAAAGCGCCGGCCCGCTCCCGCGCCGCACGGCCGACTCGCTCCGGCAGGCGCTCCGCTGGGCTCGCTCGATGCCGGCCTCGGACGAGATCAACTTCGTCTTCAACGAGATCGTCGAGCCCGAGGCGCGCTTCAACGTGCCGGCCATCATCACGGATACGAGCCTGACCACCATCGTCACGAGCCGGAACGTGGCCGTGGACTCGTCGCAGACGCAGGCCGAGATCGACGCCGACCTCCTCCGCACGGCCGCCGAGATGGACGCGATCCACCCGCCGATCCGGCTCGACCTCGGCGGCGGCCTCGCCGTCCAACTCATCCACTACGGCGAGAGCGCCACCGTCCGCTCGCTCCGGTGGTTCCCGTTCGTGCAGTTCGTGTTCGTCGGCCTGTTCATCTTCGTCGGCTACCTCGGCTTCTCGTACGTCCGCCGCAGCGAGCAGTCGAGCCTGTGGGTGGGGATGGCGAAGGAGGCGGCGCACCAGCTCGGCACGCCGATCTCCAGCATCATGGGCTGGATCGAGCTGCTCCGCGTTGGCGAGAGGGCCGTCGACAACGAGCAGGTGGCGGACGAACTGGAGAAAGACGTGGGCCGCCTGCACCGCGTCGCCGATCGGTTTCAGAAGATCGGGTCGGTGCCGACGCTGGAGGCGCAGCGCCTCGCGCCCGTGGCCGACTCCGTCGCCGATTACATCCGCCGCCGAATGCCCTCGGCCGGCAACCGCGTCCGCCTCGACGTGGACGTGCCGGCGGACCTCTGGGTCGCGCTCAACCGAGAGTTGTTCGAGTGGGTCGTCGAGAACCTGCTAAAGAACGCGCTCGACGCGATCGAGGGGCACGGTGTGATCTCGGTGCGGGGGTACCGGACGCCGTCGCGCTCGGGTCGCGGCGCGGGTGCGGTCACGCTCGACGTGAGCGACACCGGCAAGGGGATCGAGCGGAGCGCGGCCCGCCACATCTTCCGTCCCGGCTTCTCGACGAAGAAGCGCGGGTGGGGGCTCGGCCTCAGCCTCGCCAAACGCATCGTCGAGGACTACCACGGCGGTACGCTCACGCTTGCCGAGTCGAAGCCGGGGCAGGGCGCCACGTTCCGCATCACGCTCACCGAAGCGAAGCCGGTGGCCGAGGTGGAGCGGCCGGTCCCCACCCGATTGCAGGAGGCCTGAGCGATGCGGTGTCGATGGGTGCTCATCGTCCTCGTCGGGGCGCTCGGCTGTCAGACGGAGCCGCCGCCGGTCGTCGCGCCCGCTGCCGACGAGGTGTTCCGCGACGTGGCGACGCCGGCGCGGCCGGGGAGCAGCGTGCCCGGACTGTTCCGTATCGGCAATCGCGTCGCGATGAGTTGGGTGGAGGAGGCAGACGGGCACGCCGCGCTCCGCTTCGCTGTAAGAGAAGGCGAAAGCTGGTCGGCCCCTCAAACGGTCGCCGAGGGCGACGACTGGTTCGTCAACTGGGCCGACCGGCCGGGCGTCGTCTCCCTCGGTGACAGCGCGCTCGCGGCGTATTACCTCGTCGAGCACGGTGGCGACAATCCGTACGCCTACGACATCCGGCTCGTCCGTTCCGCCGACGCGGGGCGGACGTGGAGCGCCCCGATCACGCCGCACCACGACGGCACGCCGACCGAGCACGGATTCGTCGGTGCCGTGCCGCAGCTGGACGGCTCGCTCCTCGTCGCGTGGCTCGACGGGCGGGGCTACCACCCGGTCCAGCAGGCGCACGATGGGCACGACCACGCGCCGACCGATGAGATGTCGCTGCGCACGGCCACGCTCGGGCCTGACGGCCAACTCACCGACGAAGCCCAACTCGACCACCGGACGTGCGACTGCTGTCCGACCGCCGCCGTCGCTGTTCCCGGCGGGGCACTCGTCGCCTACCGCGACCGCTCCGCCGACGAGATCCGCGACATCGCTGTCGTCCGGCGGGAGGGGGACGCGTGGTCCGCGCCCGCGCTCGTCCACGCCGACGGCTGGCAGATCGATGGCTGCCCCGTCAACGGTCCCGCGCTCGACGCCGCCGGGGAGCGTGTCGCGCTGGCGTGGTTCACGGCTGCGGACGGTGCCGCCCGCGCCCGCCTCGCGTTCTCCGACGACGCCGGGAAAAGTTGGGGCGAGCCGGTTACGGTCAGCGACGAGCATCCCGTCGGCCGGGTGGAGGTGGTCGCGCTCGGCGATGGCGGGGCGCTCGTGAGCTGGATCGAGCAGATTGGCGATGCTGCTGAACTTCGGGTCCGCGCCGTAGCGGAGGACGGGACGCTCGGCGTACCCATCACCGTGGCTGGCATCGCGGCCGAGCGCGCGTCGGGGATGCCCCGGATGATCCGCGACGGCGAGTGGGTCCTGCTGGCGTGGACGGAGTCTGGCGATGCGTCGCAGATCCGTGTGCGGGCGGCGCGGCTGGAAGACCTCCGGCCGACGGATGCAGAACTGGATCGGCGTGCCGGGGCCGGAGCATGAACGAATCGAACGAGCCTGACGAGGCGAACGCTCGCGATCCGCTCGGAAGTCTCGTCGGTGCGGCCCGATTCGCAGCCGCTGGTTTCGTCGTTGTGGTTGGCACCGTGGTCGTACTGGCGACGGGGTGGGCGCCGCTGCGGGTCCGTGGGGCGCGGCTCGCGGGGTGGGTCGTGACGGGGATGGCGCGCACGGCGACGACGCTCTTCGGCGTCCGCATCGTGTGCGATCAGCCCGAGCGGCTCCGGCTCCACCGGGGCTTCGTCTTTCCGAACCACGTCTCGTTCGTCGACATCCTCGTGCTCCTCCACCTCTTCCCGCTCCGCTTCCTCAGCAACCACGTCGTCGAGCGGACGCTGTTCGTCGGCTGGGTGGCGAAGGCGATCGGGACGGTGTTCGTGGACCGGCGCGATTCGGAGGCGCGGGCCGAAGCGCGGCGCGAACTTGCCGACGCCCTCGCCGAGCAGGACCACCCGCCGCTCGTGCTCTTCCCCGAGGGGCGGATCGGCGAAGGGGAGGTGCTGCACCCGCTCCGGCGCGGCGCGTTCGAGGTCGCCGCCGAGGGTGCGATTCCGTACCTCCTCTGCGCGATCCGCTACAGCGACCTCGACGCGGTCCACTGGCGGCGGCGCGAGCCGTTCTTCGCCGCGCTCTGGCGGCTGGCCCGGCACCGCGGCCCGCTCACCGCCCGCCTCGTCTTCCTCGGCTCCGTCCACCCCACGCCCGCCGACGACCCCGACGCGCTCGTCCGCCACGCCGAATCCCTCCTCGGCGCTGCCATCTCTACTCCTCGTGGCGACGCTACAGCCGGGGCTGCGGGTCCGTGAAGAGCGTCGAGTCGACCGTCGCGGGGGCCACGAGGTTGTCGGTGAGGATGGCGATGGGACCGCCGATGGCCTGCTTCCGCGCCGAGAGCAGCACGCGGCCCTCGGGGCTCTGCAGCGTCTGGTACGCCGTCCACTCGAACGAGCGCGGCGTCGGGTTTCCTTCGAGCACGAACGCCCACTTCGTCAGCCGCCCCGTCTCGCGGTCGATGAAGAGCCAGTACTGGTCGCCCGGTGTCAGGCCGACGCCGTCGAACGAGAGCCGGATCACGTCGGTCGCGGCGTCGGAGGAGTCGGGGACGAAGGTGCGGGTGACGCCGTCGTCGAAAAGCTTGAGCGGGGCGAGGAGCCAGTACGTGTCGTTGATGGTGCGGCTGCGGGCGGTCTCCATCGCCTCGGTCCCAGCTTCACCGTCGAGCGGCGTGCCGTTGACGAAGGCGCGCCCGCTGTCCGGCCATGCCGTGAAGAGCGCGACGTAGGTCGAGTCCGCGCCGCCGGGCCACTCGACGCGGTAGCGGTTCTGCTGCTTGTCCCAGTAGTGCCGCGCCGCCGTCTGCTGCTGCCCGCCGCGCTCGACGCCGAAGTCGAAGCGGAGCGCGGGGAGCGCGTTCCACGCATCGAACCCGCCCGATGCGGCGATGGCCTGCAGCGCGACCGAATCGGCGCGCGTCTGGATCGGGACCGGGGCGGACTCGACGGGCGGTGCGGCGGGGGCGGGCGCGTCGGCGCACCCGAAGAGGGCAAGGGCGAAGCAGAAGCAGAGAAGGCGGAGCATGGGCGAGGGGGAGGAGGGAAGAGTCAGCGGTCCATCGAGAGGCCGTCGGTGAGCGCGTCCGGCGGCAGGTCGGTGACCGCGACGTAAATGTCGTCGCGGTCACGCCAGAGGATGACGTCGCCGAGGTCGGTGCCGCGGATGACGGGGCCGCCTTCGGCGAGGTCGTAGTAGTCGTCGCCGGTGAGGCGGAGACGGTCGGGGACCTGGTCGAGCAGGGCGTAGCTGTAGGCGAAGACGGCGACGTTCCGGTCTTCTTCATCGGCGTAGAGAAACACGGGGACCTCGACGGCCGCCGCCGCCTGCGCGATCGCGACGCCGGTGAGCGAGACCGCGTCGAAGGTGGGCACGCCGACGCGCCAGCCGAATTCCTCGCGGACGAACTGCCGCGCCTCGGCGGGCACGTCCGTCCGCAGGAGCAGCCGGAGGTTGCCCGCGGCCTCGACCGAGCGGGCGAGCGCGTCGGGTTCGTCGGAGCCCTCGTCGGTCGTCGAGAGGACGTAGCCGATCATGCCGGCGGCGGCGATGAGGAGGATGGCGAGGATAGCCCGCTGCAACGGCGGGCGCTTCGGTACGGGCACCGGCTCGGGTAGGGGAGCCGGCGGGGGCTCCACAGCGCGCGGGGTGTCGCGGGACGGCGCCGCAGCGGGCTCCCACGCGGAGTCGGGCGAGGGATCGGACGCGGGCGATGGGATAGCCTCCGGCTGCGGAGGGCTCATCTCCAACGAGGATGGCGGGGTAATCTCGGGCTGATTGGGCGGGGGAATCTCCGGCGCGGACGGAGGCGCAATCTCCGGCGCGGACGGAGGCGCGATCTCTGGTTGATCGGGCGGCGTGATCTCCGGCTGCTCGGGTGGCGTGATCTCGGGCGAGGGCGGGGCCGTCGGGTCCGGCATATCTGGAAGGTCCGGGACGCCCGGCTCGATCTCCGGCGTTACATCCAGGCGGGGCGAGGGGTCGGGCGCGTCGTCGGCGTCGGGGCGGCTCGGGACGTCGGACAGGGCGAGGGCGAACGGGATCATAGCGGTCGGGCCAGCAGGGGGAGGGACGTCCGGAGGCGCGTGGCGCGGCGCAAGATACCAGGCCTACTCGCGATCACCGAATACGACGTTGATGGCGCCGCCGTTCGGGATGCTCAGCAATTGCGCCGCATTCCCGCCACGGACGCCCACCTCCAGGAAGCCCGACGAGCCGACGAGCACGACGGGCTCGCCCGCCTCGACGTCGGCGTACGTCCGGTGGATGCCGGTGAGGATCGTCGAGCCGACGTAGCACTTCACGCTGCGGTCGGCTCGGTGCTCGGCGAGGAGAGCGGCGGGGATGTTCGTGATCGCGTTTCCGAAGCGGTCGACGTGGACGATCCAGCCACGGATGCCCTGCTCGTCGGCGAGGGGTTGGACCCAGTGGAGCCGTTTGATCTCGTCGGTCGGCGAGCCGATCTCGGCGAGGGCACGGCCGGCGGCGAGGTGGGCGGCGGCGGGGGCGAAGATGTCGCGGCCGTGGAAAGTCGCGCTCGGCGTCGGGGTGCGCCAGAACGCGGGGCGGTCGAGCACGACGATGGCGTCGGGCTGCACGCCGTCGAGGAGGAGCGAGAAGAGCCCGTTATCCGGCCCCACGAAGAACTGCTCGCCGATGCGGAGCGCGAGCGCGCGGCGCTCGGTCCCCACGCCGGGGTCGACGACGGCGAGATGGACCGTGCCGGCGGGGAAGAGCGGCGCGGCCTCGCGGAGCACGAACGCCGCGCCCATCACGTCCTGCGGGCCGACCCCGTGGGAGAGGTCGACGAGGCGGAGCCCGGCGTCGATGGAGAGGGCGACGCCCTTCATCGCGGCGACGTAGGCGTCGTTCAGGCCGAAGTCAGTCGTGAGGGTGAGGAGGCGCACGGCGGGAGCGGATGGGGGAGGACGCGCGGAATATAGGGGCGACGGCGGTGGCCGGACCGTGCAGATTGGGGACGGCACGCCGCGCCGAATCGTCCTATCTTCCAGCGTTCGTGTCCCCCACGCCCTAGCCTCCCCGATGCCCGCCGATTCCCGCGACTCCTCCGCTTCCGACGGGGCCGATGCCCTGAGCGAGCGTCACCACCAAGCCCTCCAGCAGTTCATCCTGCTCTGGGGCGAGATGGCGACGTACTGGGGCATCAACCGGACGATGGCGCAGATCCACGCCCTCCTCTACGCCGTGGAGCGCCCGCTCGACACCGACGAGATCATGGAGCGGCTCCAGATCAGCCGGGGCAACGCGAACATGAACCTCCGCTCGCTCGTCGACTGGAACCTCGTCCGCAAGACGCACCAGCTCGGCAGCCGGAAGGATTTCTACGTTGCGGAAAAGGACATCTGGAAGATCACGACGACGATCATCCAGGAGCGCCAGCGCCGCGAGATCGCGCCCGTCGAGGAGGCTCTCACGTCGTGCATCGCCGAGATGCAGGGCGGCGGCGCGCTCTCCGACGAGGAGGCGCGCTTCCTCGAGCGGATGGAGAACATGCAGGAGTTCATGCGGGTCTTCGACGAGTTCACCGAGGCGCTCCTCCCGTTCCTCCACGAGCGCAACGCGCGGAAGGTGCAGAAGCTCACCGGCTTCGCCGCCCGCCTCGGCCAGAAGAAACCGGCGAACGGCGACCATGGCTGAGGTGACGACGAAGGACACGGGCGACCACGGTGAGAACCTCGCGGCGGATTATCTCGAAGCGAAGGGCTACCGCATCCTCGAACGCAACTACCGCTTCAACCGCGAGGAGGTGGACCTCGTCTGCTTCCAGCCCTACGACGACTACACGCAGGGCGGCGAGCTCGTCTTCGTCGAGGTGAAGGCGCGGCGTGGGCTCGGCTACGGACGGCCCGAGGCGGCGGTGACGCGCGACAAGCAGGAGGCCATCATGCGCGTCGCCGAAGCCTACCTCCACGAGACCCGGCTCGAAGGCGCCCTCGCCCGCTTCGACGTGATCGCCGTCCTTCTCGGCGGGCGGGAGCCCGAGATCGAGCACTTCGAGAACGCCTTCGGGATGTTCGGATGAGCGCGCCACGTGCCGCGTCCGTCGATCCGCCCGAGCCGGGGCGACCCGCGCTCCTCGTCCACGGCGGCGCATGGGACATTCCCCAGGACGAGACGGCGGCGCACGTCGAGGGGCTGACGCAGGCGCTCGCCCGCGGACGCTCGCTTCTCGAAGCCGGGGCATCAGCGCTGGAAACGGTCGTCGAAACCGTCGCGGTGCTGGAGGCGCATCCGGCGTTCGACGCGGGCCACGGCGCCGTCCTCGACCGCTCCGGCCGGGCGCAGCTCGACGCCGGGCTGATGTGCGGCGCAACGCATCGCTGGGGCGCGGTGGCGAACGTCCGCCGGATCGCGCACCCCGTCCGCGTCGCCCACCGGCTGCTCGACGGCGATGGGCAGGAACGCTTGCTCGTCGGCCCCGGCGCCGAAGCCTTCGCCGAAGAAGCCGGCTTCAATCTCGTCGACAACGACGCGCTCGTCGTCGAACGCGAGCGTGAGCGGTTCGCCCGGCTGAAGGACGAGGCCGCGTTCCACACGAGCCGCGCGTTTTCGGGCGAGGGGAGTGCGCCGCGCGGCACCGTCGGCTGCGTCGCGCTCGACAGCGCCGGCCGCCTCGCCGCCGCCACCTCGACCGGCGGTGCCCCGTTCACCCGGCCGGGCCGCGTCGGCGACTCGCCCCTCGTGGGCTCGGGCTATTTCGCTGACACCGACGCCGCGGCGAGCGCGACGGGCTGGGGCGAGGCGATCGCCGCCGTGCTCCTCTGCGGACGGGCCGTGGATGCCGTCGCCGCCGGCGCGACGCCCGACGCGGCGGCATCGGCCGGGCTGGACCGGATGCGGCGCGACGTGCAGGGTCCGGGCGAGCGCGGCGTGGCCGGCCCTGCCACCGGCGGCCTCATCGTGCTCGACCGCCACGGCCGCGGCGGCTGGGCGTTCACGACCCCGCGCATGGCCCGCGGCGGCTGGCGCCACGGCTCCGACCCGTGGACGCTGCTGTGACTCACCAGCCCGTGCGGATCGTCGGGGCGGAGGCTGGGCGCTCAGAGGCGGTGGGGAGGACGGGGATCGGTTCGACCGGAACAGAGCGGGTGCGGGTGGCGGGGCGGACCGCGTCGGCGTAGGCCGGGGCATCGGTCGTGACGGCGGCGAAGGGGGCGAGGCGGGCCCCGCCGAAGTAGAACGCGAGGATGTCGCGGTAGCTGTAGCCCTGTCTCGCCTGTTCGCGCGCGCCGTACTGGCTCATCCCGACGCCGTGGCCGAAGCCGCGCCCCTCGAACACGTAGCGGTCGCCGCGCCGCTCGACCGAGACGAACGTGCTGCGCATCAGCCGGGACCCGAGCGCGTTGTTGATGGCGAGCCGGACCGCGTTCGCCTGCACCGTACGCGGGCGGCTCCCGAGGAGGCGGAACGTGCGGACGCGCCCCTCGCGGCTCCGGTCGCCGACCTCGAGCCCGGTCACGGCCGTGCCGAAGTGGCTGGAGAGGGCGCGCAGCAGGCGCCCGCGCTCGACCTCCGTCCGCCACCGGTGGTCCGGCGCGGCGCGGTCGAACGGGTCGTCGCGGCCCCGGAGGTAGGGGAGCGGCGGGCCGTCCCAGATCGACTCGTTGTCGGCGGTGTGGCCGCCGGAGGACGAGGAGTAGACGGCCTCGACGAGTCCGCCCGCGTACGTCAGGACTTCGCCGCGCGTGGCCTCGGCGGCGCGGCGGGCAGCGGGCGTCTCGCTCCCGATGCCCCGGTAGACCTGCGAGCCGACGTGGTCGACGAGGTCGTAGCCGCCGTACTTGCCGCGCGCTTTGAGCGCGTACGTTCGTGCGAGCACGGCCTGCGCCTTCACGCCCTCGATCTCCTCGAACGGATACTCCGACGACACCACGCTCGCCACGTAATCGGCGAGTTCGACGGTGTTGACGAGGCGGAGCGGGGCGCGCCCGCCCCGGCCGTCGGCGGAGACGGCGAGGCTGCCGTGATACGTCCGGTCCACGGAGCCCGCGCGGAGGCGGAGGTGCGTGCCGCGGAGCGGGACGAAGTCCACGGTTGGGACCGTCTCGATGACGGAGAGGAAACGGACCGTCACCGCGCCGCGCGCCGACTCGATCGTCGCCGCATTCCCGGGCGTGAGCGTGCCGAGGAGGGCGTCGCCGACGCGGACCTGCAGCGGGCCGCCCTCGGCGCTCACCGTCACCGTCGTCGGCGCCTGCCGTTCGAGGAGGCGGACGCGCACCGTCGTCCCCTGCGCCGAAGCGTCGAGGCCGAACGCGAAGAGGAGGAAGAGGGTAGCGAATGCGCGCATAGACGCTGGGAAACAGGGAATGGACGGCGAAAGCGAAGGATACTGCGAATCGACGATCAGAGACTCAGCCGGTCGCGGAGTTCTTTCGAGCGGCTGCGGCTGGCGATGACCTCGTGTCCGCCGGTGAGCACGAGCTTGTAGCGCCCGCTGAACCACTGGATCATCTCGCGGATGTGGTCGAGTTGTACTATCGACGATCGGTGGACGCGCATAAAGCGCTCGGGGTCGAGCCGGCGTTCGAGGGCGTCGAGCGTGTGGGAGACGATGTGGCGGCCGACCTGCGGCGTGCGGCCGGGCGTCGTGCCGGGCGGCCCGCTCGGGGCGTCGTTGAGGACGTAGAGCCGCGTGATGCCCTCCTCCACTTCGGCCGCGAGGAGTTGGTCGACGGAGACGATCGTGAGGCGGTCCGCGCCGGGGATCGAGAGCTGCTTGAGGTAATCGGCGGGCTCCGGGGCGGGTTTCTGCACGGCCTGCCGGTCGAGGTATTCGAGGAGCTCGCCGAGGCGGTCGTCGCCGTCGCGCCGAGCCCCATCGGTCAGCTTCTCGGCGCGCTCCACGGCGGCGGCGAGGCGGTCCTCGCGGATCGGCTTGAGGAGGTAGTCGACGGCGCTCGCCTCGAAGGCGCGGAGGGCGTAGGCGTCGTGCGCCGTCGTGAAAACGACGACGGGGCGGCGCTCCGGCGGCAGCCGGTCGAGCACGTCGAACCCGTCGAGCCCCGGCATCTGGATGTCGAGCAGGAGGAGGTCCACGTCCTCGTCCCCGAGGAGGTCGAGCGCCTCGACCCCGTCCGCCGCCTCGCCGACGATGCGGACGCGCCCGGCGTCGACGAATGGCTGGAGGAGGCGAGCGAGCCGGCTGCGAGCCGGCGCTTCGTCGTCGACGAGGAGGGTGCGCAGCATCAGGTGGGGCGGTGAGTCACGAGGAGCAGGAAGCGAAGTTTACGACGAGGCCCGGGACACACCCTCCATCGGGATCAGCAGGCGGGCCGTCGTGCCCGACTCGGGCGTGCTCGCTAGCTGGAGCAGGTCGCTCCGCCCGTAGAGCCGTTCGAGCCGGGCGGCGACGTTGCGCAGGCCGATCCCGTAGAAATCCGGCGGGTCGAGGGGGACGGCTGTGTCGGCGGGCACCGCGACGCCGTCGCCGCCGGCGAAGAGGGCGGGGATGCCGAGGCCTGTGTCCACGACGCGGATCTCGGCGAGAGCCTGGTCCGAGGCAGGGTAGGTGAGGAGGCGGGAGGAGAGAGCGAGCGTGCCGCCGCCGCGCTTCCGCTCGATCCCGTGCTTGACGGCGTTCTCGACGAGCGTTTGCAGCGCGAAGGCGGGCACCGGGAGGTCGGTGAGGGCCGGGTCCCACGCGCGCTCGACCGTCAGCTTGTCGCCGAAGCGGACCTGCTCGATGGCGAGGTAGTCGTCGACGAGGCGGACCTCGTCGGCGAGGGGGACGAAGGGGTGGCCGCCGGTGCGGAGGACGTGGCGGAAGATGCTGGCGAGGCGCTCGACGGTGCCCTCGGCCTCGCGCGGCATCTCCTCGATGAGCGCGGCGATCGTGTTGAGCGCGTTGAAGAGGAAGTGCGGGTTGATCTGCGCGCGGAGGGCGACGAGTTGGGCCTCGGCGCTCTCCTTCGCGAGCGCCTTCTCGCGCTCGATGAGGGCGAGGCGTTCGGCGGCGAGGGCGAGCTGGCCGCAGAGGCTCCGCAGCATCGCCACGTCTTCGAGGTTATAGACGGCCCGCCGCCGCTCCTTCCGCCCGAGCACGAGCAGCCCCGCCGGCTCCGTCTCGCCCCCCGCGACGGGGACGGCGAGCGCGACGCCGTAGCTGGTGAGGAGCCGGTCGTCCTCGGGCCCGAGGTCGCTCTCGTCGAGCTCGGCGTTGCGTGCCCAGACGGTGCCCTGGTGCTGGATCGCGTTCCACACGCGGCGGAGCTCGGCCTCGGTGAAGAGCGGCGGCTCGGCGCGGTAGCGGGCCTGCGTCCACGGATCGCCGCTTTGGGTGGGCACGGCGTCGGGCAGGCGGAGGAAGAGGACGGCCGAGCGGGCGCCGAGCGCGTCGCCCGCCGTCTCGACAGTCTCTTCGGCGAGACGCTGCGGGTCGAGGATGAGCCGCATCCGCTCGCTGAAGTCGCGGAGCCGGGCGCGGGCGCGCTGTCGGTCCGTCACGAAGAGGTTGCCGACGCGCTGCCGAAGCGGCCCGGCAAGCCGCTCGGCCACGAAGAGGAGGAACACGACGTAGAGCCCCGCGATGATCGAGCGCGGCCAGCGCGTCGTCTCCGGGGGGAGCGCCCGTCCGAGCACGATCAGCCCGCCCGCCACGACGAAGAACACGAGGCCGTAGACGGCGACGTACGCCAGCGCCCGCGTCACGACGGTGTCGGCCCGCCCGTGCCGCAGCGTGGCGACCGAGGCGAGGCCGACGGGGGCCAGCGAGAGGAGCTGGATGAGGACGATGAGCCCACCCACGGTCGCGTCGGAGACGGCGCCGGGCACGGGCACGATGCCGTAGACCGAGAGCGCCCCGAGCGCGGCAATCGCAAACACGGCAGCGCTGCCCGCCCGGCTCCACGCCGTCGAGGCGGGGACGGCGTCGCCCTCCGGCGTCACGGCCGGGACGCGGACGGCGAGCGTGAGCCCTGTCGCTGCCGCGACGTAGCAGCAAACGTAGAACAGGATCGGCGCGATGAGCGCGTCGAGCGTGAGCGGCCCGATCGACCCGGCGAAGACGGCGACGCCGACCGCGCCGCCGAGCACGAGCGCGGGGAGGAAGATCGCGGCGACGAAGGGGAACGGCCGCAGCCGGCCGAGGTCGGCGAGCACGGTGCGCAGGAGGAGGGCCGGGAAGAGGATCCATCCGCCGAGGGCGACGAGCGTCAGCGCCTGGAAGAACGTCGCGTACGCCCCGTCCATCGGCGGGCCGAGAAGCGTCAGGCTCAGCAAACGGACGAGGTTGCCGAAGACCCACAGCGAGGCCGCCGCGAAGAGCGCGAACGACCGCCTGGCGCGGGGGCTCCGCCACACCAGCGGTGCGACGATGATGAGCCCGAGCAGGTGGAGGAACGCGACGACGGCGAACCCCCACAGCGATAGCTGCCACAGCATCCCGCTGAGCGGGTAGAGGAACGTCGGGTAGCGTGTGATCCCGATCTCGAACGACTGGAGCTGCCCGTACTGCGCCACGTCGTAGACGAGCACGTCGCCCGGCACGACGCCCTCGACGGCGCGCTTCACGTCCTCGGCCGAGAAGAACTGCTGGAACTCCCACTGGTAGAGCACGGCGTCCTCACGGAGCCCGGCGGCGTAGGCCGTCCCGCCGGGGTAGACGTAGACCGCCACGATCTCGCCGTCGCGGTCCTGCCACTGCACCCAGTCGAACCCGCGCGGGGCGGAGGCGCTCGGCGCCTCGCCCGTCACGCGCGCGATCTCCATCCAGTCCGCCACGAGCCGCCCCAGCATCAGGAGCGACACGAGCGGGACGAGCACGACGAACGCCCGCAGGGCGATGGAGGACGCGCGAGAGGGCACGGGGGAGAGCGGGAGGGCGAACCGGAACGGGAGGCGTAAAGTAGAGCCGATATTGCCTCCGGCGAAAGTCGCCCCCGCGCCCCTCCGTGCCCGCCCATTCCCCGCCCATCCCGTGCCCCTCCTCGACACCCACGCCCACGTCTACCTCGACCGCTTCACCGCCGACCTCGACGCCGTCGTCGAGCGCGCCCGCGCGGCGGGCGTCGAAGCCGTCGTGCTCCCCGCCATCGACGTGCCCTCGATCCACGCCGCGCTCGACCTCTGCGCCCGCTACCCCGGCTATTTCTACGCGATGGCGGCCCTCCACCCGTCCGAAGTGAAAGACGCGACGGACGCCGACTTCGAGGAGGTGAGGGCGCTCTGCGACCGGCCCGAGGTCGTGGCCGTCGGCGAGAGCGGGCTGGACTATTACTGGGACCGCTCGTTCAACCCCAAGCAGCACGATTACCTCCGCCGCCACGCCCGCCTCGCCATCGACACCGACCTCCCGCTCGTGCTCCACAACCGAGATCAGAAGGGGAGCGAGGCGTCGTCGCGCGACCTCGTCGAGATTCTAACGGAGGAGCGTGACCGGCACCCCGAGGGCGAGCGGCTGCGCGGCGTCTTCCACTGCTTCGGCGGCCCGGCGTGGCTGGCCGAGGCGGCGCTCGACCTCGGCTTCCACGTCGGACTCGGGGGGACGCTCACGTTCAAGAACGGCGGCGTGCCGGAGGTGATCGACGCCGTGCCGCTGGAGCGGGTCGTGCTGGAGACGGACGCGCCCTACCTCTCCCCGGAACCGCACCGGGGCAAGCGGAACGAGCCCGCCTACGTCCGCCACGTCGCCGAACGCCTCGCCGAAGTGAAGGGCGTCCCGCTCGATGAGGTGGAGGCCGTGACGACGGCGAACGCGCGGACGCTCTTCAGGCTGCCCGGCCCCGTGGCTTGATCTGCCGCCTCGATACGTTTGGAATCGGCCGTTGCACGCTGTACCATGAGAAACACGAACGTCGCACGTTAGAGGCTGAGCCTATGAGACGCGCCCGCTACGCCCTCCCGCTGCTCTTCGCTGTGGCGCCGGCGCTCGCCCACGCACAACTGGTGCTCGACAGTGTTCACGTTGAGGTGGCGGACGGCGTGTATCCGAGTTACGTCTACTCCGAAGTCACGATCCCCGACACACTGGGGCCGATTCCGCTGGTGCTCGTCGAAGGCGATGGGACGACGGCACCGCCTTCCCACGGCTGCGACCCCCTCGTTAACGCCGACGAGGTGGCGGACGCCATCGCCCTTGTCGAGCGCGGGACCTGCGCGTTTCTGACTAAGGTGCAACGAGCAGTCGACGCCGGGGCCGTGGCTGTGGTCATCGCCCTCAACGGTACGGCCGACCCCGACTACATTGGTCCGCCTGTGCTCTGTGGGGACTGCCCCCCTTGGGAGGCCGCCGGGCCCTTACTCCTCGTCTCGTACAATAGCGGGCAGGCGATCCTCGCCGAGCTAGCGTCCGGTCCCACAGACGTCACTCTCGTCCCCGTTCGCGTCGCCTCCCCGGTCGCCGTAGAGGAGACCACGCAGGCGGGGGCCTTCGTGCTGCCCCCGGTCTATCCCAATCCGCTCGCCTCGCACGCGACGATCGGGCTCAACCTGCCGACGGCGCAGGCGGTCCGCGTGGCGGTGTTCGACGTGCTCGGGCGCGAGGTCGCCGTGGTGCACGACGGGCCGCTTGCGGCGGGCCGTCACGACCTCGCGCTCGACGCCTCGGCGCTGCCGAGCGGGGTGTACATCGTGCGGGTGGAGGCGGGATCAGCGCGGCTCGCGCAGCCGCTCACCGTCGTCCGCTGACGCGCGCCCTCCGAATCCTCCTGAAGGAGTCCATGCCATGAAACCCGGCCGCTACGTCTCGCTGCTCCTTGCCCTCATGCCGGCATTCACGCTTGCGCAGGAGGTGCCCGACAGCCTCCACGTCGAGGTGGCTGGCGTGGCGTATCCCGCCTACGGTGCTGTCTTCGGGGCGCGATTCTCCGCGGATATGTCTCTCGGTCCGCTCCCCATCGTACGAGTTGAAGGGACGGGCGAGACAGCACCTCCGTCGGAAGGGTGCGACCCGCTCGTGAATGCCGACGAGGTCGCCGGCAACATCGCCTTTATTCGTCGTGGACGCTGCTCTTTCGTGGACAAGGTGGAGAATGCCTTGGCAGCCGGGGCGATTGCAGTCGTCGTTTACAACGATGCGTTCGAGCCGGATAATGAGTTCATCCTCCCGATGGCTGGAGACTGCGAACCCGACATCTGCTCGATCCCGTCCGCATTCGTCTCGCGCGTTAGCGGAGACGCCATCCTCGAGGAGATCGCGGCGGGCCCCACGGACGCGACGCTCATCCCCATCCGAATCGCGTCCCCGGTCACCGTTGAGGAGGACACCGAGGCGAGGGCCTTCGTGCTGCATCCGGTCTATCCCAATCCGCTCGCCTCGCACGCGACGGTTGTGATCAACCTGCCGACGGCGCAGGCGGTCCGCGTAGCGGTGTTCGATTTGCTCGGGCGGGAGGTGGCAGTGCTCCACGACGGGTCGCTTCCGGCAGGCCCGCATACGCTGACGCTCGATGCGACGCGACTGCCGGCAGGGCTGTACCTCGTCCGGGCAACGGGCGCGGGGCACCGCGCGACGCGGAAGCTGATGATTACCCGATAGAATCCAAGGCAGTAAGAGTGCGGCGGCTGAGCGCGGTGTAGGGATCGCCCCTACCGGCCGGGGCGGAGGTGTCGGGTAGCGCGCCGGAAGCGCGGCCGAATACTTTGGGGGCATCACATTCGTCACCATCCTCCTTCCGTCATGGCTTCCTCGCCGCACCGCCCGCACGCCGACCACTACGTCTTCCGCTTCGGAAATGGCACCGCCGAAGGGGACCGCACCATGAAGCACCTCCTCGGTGGCAAGGGCGCCAACCTCGCCGAGATGAGCAGCATCGGCCTCCCCGTGCCGCCCGGCTTCACCGTCACCACCGAGGCCTGCGCCTACTACGCCGACCACGACGGCGCGTGGCCCGAGGGGCTCGACGCCGAGATCCGCGGCGGCATCCGCCACCTCGAAGAGGCCATGGGCCACACCTTCGGCGACCCCGAGCGCCCCCTCCTCGTCTCCGTCCGCAGCGGGGCCGCCGTCTCGATGCCGGGCATGATGGACACCGTCCTCAACCTCGGCCTCAACGACGCCGTCGTCGCCGGGCTCGCCGAGGAGAGCCACAACGAGCGCTTCGCCTACGACGACTACCGCCGCTTCATCGACATGTTCGGCGACGTGGTGATGGGCGTGAAGCACGAGCATTTCGAGGCCGCCTTCGAAGGGCTCAAGCACGAGCGCGGCGTCGACGCCGACGTGGACCTCACGGCCGACGACCTCAAAGAACTCGTCGACCGCTACAAGGCGATCTACCGCCGCCACACGGGCTACATGTTCCCCGAGGACCCGCGCGAGCAGCTCCGCTTCGCCATCAACGCCGTCTTCGGCTCGTGGAAGAGCGACCGCGCCGCGCGCTACCGCAAGATCAACCGGATCACCGGGCTCCTCGGCACGGCCGTCAACGTGCAGGCGATGGTCTACGGCAACATGGGCGAGACGAGCGGGACCGGCGTCTGCTTCACGCGCAACCCCTCGACCGGCGAGAACAAGCTCTACGGCGAGTTCCTCGTCAACGCGCAGGGCGAGGACGTCGTCGCCGGCATCCGCACGCCGCAGCCGATCAGCGAGATGCAGGACCGCTTCCCCACGTCGTACCGCCAGCTCCTCGGCCTCACCGACCGGCTGGAGCGGCACTACGGCGAGATGCAGGACATCGAGTTCACCGTGCAGGAGGGGACGCTCTACATCCTCCAAACCCGCACCGGCAAGCGGACCGGCACGGCCGCCGTCCGCATCGCCGTCGAGATGGTCGAGGCCGGCCTCGTGGAGAAGCACCACGCCGTCGGCCGGATGGTCGAGCCCGGCCACCTCGACCAGTTGCTGCACCCGCAGTTCAAGGACCGGCTGGCGTATGCCGACTCCGTCATCGGGACCGGGCTCCCGGCCTCGCCCGGCGCCGCCGTCGGCCGCGTCGTGTTCACGGCCGAGGACGCCGAGGCGAAGCGGAAAGAGGGCACGCCCGTCGTCCTCGTCCGCATCGAGACGAGCCCCGAGGACGTGGGCGGTATGGACGCCGCTGAGGGCATCCTCACCTCGCGCGGCGGGATGACGAGCCACGCCGCCGTCGTCGCCCGCGGGTGGGGCAAGCCGTGCGTGGCGGGCTGCGACGACATCATCATCAACTACGGCACGAAGTCGTTCACGAACGGCACCGTCACGGTCCACGAGGGCGACTGGATCTCGATCAACGGCTCGACCGGTGAGGTCATCCGCGGCCAGCAGGAGGTCGAGGAGCCGGGCATGAGCGATGCCTTCGCCACGTTCATGGGGTGGACCGACGCCTTCCGCACGATGAACGTCCGCGCGAACGCCGACACGCCCGAGGACGCCGCCCGCGCCGTCGAGTTTGGCGCCGAGGGGATCGGGCTCTGCCGCACCGAGCACATGTTCTTCGAGGGCGACCGCATCCAGTCCGTCCGCCGCCTCATCCTCGCCGAAGGGGACCGCGAGCAGCACGCCGCGCTCGCCGAGCTGCTGCCCCTCCAGAAAGAGGACTTCAAGGGCATCTTCCGCGCGATGGCAGGCCGCCCCGTCACGATCCGCCTGCTCGACCCGCCGCTCCACGAATTCCTCCCGCACGACGCCGAGGGGCAGCGGGTAATGGCCGAGCGGCAGGGCGTCTCCGAAGCGACGATCCGCTCCAAAGTCGCGGCGATGTCCGAGGCGAACCCGATGCTCGGGCACCGCGGCTGCCGCCTCGGCGTGACGCACCCGGCGCTGACGGCGATGCAGACGCGCGCCATCCTCGAAGCCGCCGTCGAAGTCCAGGCCGAGGGCATCGAGGTCCACCCCGAGATCATGGTCCCGCTCGTCGGGACCGTCGCCGAGTTCGTCGATCAGAAGACGATCATCGCACGCACGGCGCAGACCGTCTTCGAAGAGAAAGGTGACGAGGTCGAGTTCCTGATCGGGACGATGATCGAGGTCCCCCGCGCGGCGCTCGTGGCCGACCGGATCGCCGAGGAGGCCGACTTCTTCTCCTTCGGCACGAACGACCTCACGCAGATGACGTTCGGCTACAGCCGCGACGACGTGGTGACGTTCCTCCCGACCTACCTCGACCAGAAGATCCTCCGCGACGACCCCTTCGAGGTGCTCGACCAGGAGGGCGTCGGCCAGCTCGTCCGGCTCGGCACCGAGCGAGGGCGCGAGGCGAAGCCGGACCTCAAAGTCGGCATCTGCGGCGAGCACGGCGGCGAGCCGGAGTCGGTTGCGTTCTTCTACGAGACGGGGATGGACTACGTCTCGTGCTCGCCCTTCCGCGTCCCGATCGCGCGGCTCGCGGCGGCGCAGGCTCACCTCCGCGACGAGCGCGTGAAACCGGAACTCGAACTCGCATAGCTCAGCGCACGCGGTCGGCGACGAGCGTGCTCACGGCGTTCTGCACCGTGAGCCGCCCGTCGCCGAACGTGAGGAGCACCGAGGGTGTGCCCGCCGCGTCGAGCACCGCGTAGCGGCGGGCGTCGCCCTCGACCGGGAGCGCCGTCACGCTCGGGAGCACGCCGCGCGTGACGAGGGCGAGGTGCCCGTCGCGCCACTTCAGCTTGAGGACTTCTTCGCCGTCGGCGAACGTCACGCGGACGAACGTTGCGGCCATCCCGGCGGCCTCGTCCGCGGTGCCGAGCGCGCGGACGGACTGCACGGCGCCGCGCCGATCTGTGAGGGCGTCGAGGATGCGGGTGAAGTCGCGCGTCCCGGCCTCGCGGCGGTGCTCGGGGAGGGCGGCGGCGAGGCGGTCCGTCGAGCCGGCGAAGGCGTCGCGGAGGAGGGCTTCGGCGCGGGCGTTGAACGCCGGGTCGCCCGGCGCGTCGGCGAAGGCGTCGAAGGCGGGCTGGCCGGTGAGCGTCAGCACGAGGGCGCGTCCGTCGCGGACGACGGCGAGCCAGGCATCGGCGGACTCGTAGGCGCCGGGGAGCGGCGCGGCGCTCGGCGCTTCGTCCTGCACGACGAGTGCGGCGACGCGGAACGAGTCGGTCGGCTGCGCGGAGAGGGCAGCGGGGAAGAGGAAGGCGGCGAGGAGAGCGGCGGAGAGGAGGGAGCGCATGGCGGCAGCGGGGTTGGGGTGAGGTTCTGTCCCAGGCTACGGAGCCCCCCGGGGCGGGTTGTCACCCGGTCGTCGCGGCCTGTCACGAGGCCGTCGGGAGTTGTCACCGCTTGTCACCCGCGCCGAGCGGCCGCGCCGGCCTCAGCCGTCGAGGCGGAAGAAGGAGCGGAGCCGGTCGATCAGGCCGCCGCCCGACTGCCAGCGGTCGAACGCGGCCTCGGTCATCACGCCGACGGGGCCGTCGTAAATGCCGCCCTCGTACCCGGCGTCGTAGACCCGGACGACGATCTCGTTCTTTTCGCGGAGTGGGACGTCGTCGAGCCGGTACGCGCGGAGCGCTTTCCACTCCGTCCCGCGCACGGCCCGCGCGTCCATCCCGCCCGACCCGCCGAGGCGGCGGCCGTTGAGCGTCGCCTCGTGGAGGTCGTCGATGCGGCCGAGCACGAGCACGAGCGATTCGCTGCGGAGCCGGTCGGGGAGCGTGAACGAGCGGCGGTACCACGCGTAGCCGTCGAGGCGGGGGAAGCCCTGCGGCTCCCACCGCGCCGGGACCGTCAGCGTGGTCCACCCGCTCCGAGGAAGCGAGCGGGTGTCGTCGCCGGGCCGGAAGTCCCACGCGCCGGCGAGGTCCACGGCGAGGTCGGGGCCGTTCGTAAGGGCGTAGACGCCGATCCGCCCTTCGAGGAGCCCGCCGTCGAGCCCGTCGTCGTAGACCCGCACGGCGACGACGTTCGCGCCCGCGCGGAGGTACTCGGCGGGGACCGGGTAGACGCGGTCCGCGAAGTAGGCCGACTCGTAGCCCGACTCGGGGAACCTGCCGGTGGAGCCGACGAAGTGCCCGTTCACCCACACCTGATCGGCGTCGTCGACGCGGCCGAGGTGGAGGTAGAGCGGGCGGTCGAGGTCGCGCTTCGAGAGCCCGAAAGTCCGGCGGTACCACGCGGTCCCGTCGTAGCCCCAGAACCCCTCGTCCTCCCACGCGGCGGGCACGGAAATCGACTCCCAGGCCTCGTCGTCGTAGCCGGCGCGGGCGCGGTCGAGGTCGTCGCCGAGGTGGAAGCGCCACGCACCGCGGAGGTCCACGACGCGCTCCCACGCCGGGTCGGCATCGGCGGCGGGAAACAGGGCGAGAGCGAGGAGGAGCAGGAGCATCAGGCGGGGGACGAGGAGAGCAGGATCAAGCTAGTCGGTGCGCGCGGCGGCTTTGTCACGAGCCCGTCGCGAGGTGTCACCGTCTGTCACGGCATCGGTCACGGGACGAGCTTGTAGCCGACGCCGTGGACGGTGAGGAGGTGGCGCGGGCGCGACGGGTCGGGCTCCAGCTTTTGCCGCAGCTTGAGGACGAAGTTGTCGACGGTCCGCGTCGTCGGCTGGTCCTCGTAGCCCCACACCTCGGAGAGGAGGTCGTCGCGGCTGACGGCGGCGTGGGGGCGCGCGGCGAGGTAGCGGAGGACTTCGAGTTCGAGGTGCGTCATCGGCACATCCGCGCCGTCGCGCGTGGCCGTGTGCGTGCGGAAGTCGACGGCGAGCCGGCCGAGCTGTGTCGGCCCATCGGCAGCGGGCGCGTCGGGCGCGCCGCGGCGGAGGACGGCTTTGATGCGGGCGAGGAGTTCGCGGAGGCTGAACGGCTTGACCACGTAGTCGTCGGCGCCGAGCTCGAGGCCGAGCACCTTGTCGAACTCCTCGCCTTTCGCCGTGAGGAAGATGATCGGCGTCGTGACGCCCTCGCGCCGGGCGAGCTTGCAGACGTCGAGGCCGGAGCGACGCGGCATCATCACGTCGAGGAGGACGAGGTCGTACGCGCCGGCGAGCAGCTTCCGCAAGCCTTCCTCGCCGTCGGCGGCTTCGTCGACGGTGTAGCCCTCGAACTCCAGGTTGTCGCGGAGGCCGAGGCGCATCGCGGGCTCGTCTTCGACGACGAGGAGGTGGGGAGGTCGGTCGGGGGCGTCGGTCATCGGGCGGGCGTCAGGCGGTGGGGAGGGCGGGGACGGCGTGCGGCACGGGCGCGGCGGGGAGCGCGAGGCGGAACGTGCTTCCGTGACCGGGCGCGCTGCGGACGGTGACGCGCCCGCCCTGCGCTTCGGCGAGGTGCTTCACGAGGGCGAGCCCGAGCCCGGTCCCCTTCGCGTTGTGGACGGCGCCCGTCGGCACCCGGTAGAACTCGTCGAAGATCCGCTTCTGCTCGCGGAGTGCGATGCCGGGGCCGCGGTCCTGCACCTCGACCCACACCGCGCCGTCGTCCGTGCCCGTGGCGACGGTGAGGTGCCGCTCGGCCTCGCTGTACTTCACCGCGTTGTCGATGAGGTTGAGGAGTGCCTCGCTCGTCGCCTCGCGGTCGCCGAGGGCGACGGGCGGCGGTTCGGCGAGCGCGGAGTCGACGGCGAACCCCTCGCTGTCGAGGTGGAAGCGGTAGAGGGCGAGGGCGTCGGCGGCGAGGGCGTTGAGGTCGAACGGCGCGGCGGCGACCTCCTTCCGCCCGGACTCGATGCGGGAGAAGTTGAGGATGTTGTTGACGAGGCGGGTGAGGCGGCCGGCCTCCTGCGCGATCGTCCGCACGTAGTCACGCTGCCGCGCCTCGGGCACGCGGCCGAGTTCGAGCGTCTCGGCGTACATCCGGATGAGCGCGAGCGGCGTCCGCAGCTCGTGGCTGACGTTTTGGACGAAGACGGCCTTCGCCTGCCCGAGCTCGACCTGCCGGCGGATCGTGCGGAAGAGGAACGCAGCGCCGACGGCGAGCGCGAGGGCGAGGAGCCCGACGAGCAGCAGGCTCCGCTGCGTCCGGTCGGCGACGATCGATCCGATCGTCGTGCCTGCGGGGCGGATGCGGAGGGTGGCGTTGGGGAACACCCAGAGGGCCCGCTCTTGCACGTCCGGCCCGCCGAGCAAGTGGGCGGCGGCGGTCGTCGGCGGGCCGCCGAAGCCGTCGCTGAGCGGGACGCCGGCCGTCGCGGGGGCCTCGGCGTAGCGCACCTCGTCGTCGACGGCGATGCCGACGACGAAGTGCTCCTTCGCCACCTCGCGCAGCTTCGGCGTCAGTTCGGACTCGATGCAGGTCCACGCGTCGAGGACGAAGCCCGCGACGCGGAGGTCGTTGCCGGAGCCGGTCACGAAGGCGAGCGCGACCGTCGCGTTCGGGTGTTCGGCGTAGAGCGGGATCGGGAGGAGGCGGCGGTAGCCCGCCGTGCGGTCGGCGAGGAGGCGGCGGGCGTGCGTCGGGCGGAGGGCGAGGGCCCGCTCCACGCTCGGCACCCCGCCGCGCGCCGCACGGCGTACCGCCTCGGGCGAGGCGGCGAGGGCCTGCAACGCCGCAGCCGTGTCGGCGACGAACGCGGCCTCTACCGAGGGATGCGCCGCGACGAACTCGGCGAGCGCGGCGTCGGCGTCGGCGCCGTCGGCGAGGCGGCGGCCGAGGTCGTCGGCCCACTCGTTCGCCACGGTCCACACGTGCTGGTTGATGCCGGAGAGGACGGTCTCGACGTGGCGGTCGTAGATCTCACGCAGCACCCGCTCGTTCTCGCCGAGCGCGGCGAGCTCCGCGAACGCCACCACGCCCACAGGCACGGCGACGAAGACGAGGAGGAGCAGGCCGATCTTGCGGAGTGGGGGCACGGCAACGCGGGGGCGAGACCGACAAACTTAGCACGGAAGCGCGTCGCCCGGCGTCACGCGATGTCACGAGTTGTCACGCGGCCTGCCTCGCCCGCCGTGTTGGAGCCCCCTGCGGTACAGCGGGAACGCGGCCCGATACCGTGGTTTAAGGGAGATCAAACCAAGCGATCTACCCTATGAGACTGCCCGTGATACCGCTCTTCCTGCTCCTCCTTTCGTGGACCGCCTGCGACAGCGCGCCCGACCGGGACACGTTCCGCGTCACGCTCTCGGACGCGAGCGGGGAGGCCGTATACATCGGCGAACTCGAACTCGCGATCGAGCCCCCGGGGCCGGCGGATGAGCCGGGCGAGGTAACCGGCCGCTGGCAACTCGACGGCGTGGGTGGGACGCCCGACCCGACGCCAACCTCGGGTGCCGTGGTCGGAAGTACGGCGGAGGGGACCATCAACTTCGTGCTGGACATGGACGCCTCCGACACCGGGTTTTTGCTGTGGGGGCGGTACGAGGTCGACCAGATGACGGGGACGTGGGAGACGATCACGATCGCCGGGCCGGTTCCGAGCGGCACGTTCGAGGCCGTGCGCGAGTAGGGCAGGCTGGAAACTTCGTCCCCCTCCGACGACGGTCGCTCCGACGACCGTACCGTCGCTACCTTGGCACCTCACCTCTCGACCGGCCGCATGCGCATTCGCACGCTCGAAAACGCCTCCTTCCTGGCGCTCGTCGTCCTCGTCACGATCGCCTTCACGCTGATCATCGGCGTGTTTCTGGAGCCGGTGTTCTGGGCCATCGTGCTCGCCATCCTCTTTGGGCCGACGCACCAAAAGGTCCGCCGGTGGTTCGGCGGGCGGGAGACGCTGGCGGCCGTGGTATCGCTGCTCGCCGTCCTGCTCCTCGTGATCCTCCCCCTCGTCGGGATCGGCGCGGCGGTGACGGGCGAGGCGACGACGCTCTACGCCCGCATCGCGAGCGGCGAGATCGACGTGGCGGCGGGGCTCCACACCGTCGAGCAGTGGGTGCCCCGTGCCACGGGCCTGCTCGAAGGACTGCAGATCGACCTCGACCGCGTGCGCGAGGGGCTCTCGAACGCGGCCGTCACGATCAGCCAGTTCGCCGCGTCGCAGGCGATCGTGCTCGGGCAGAGCGCGATCAGCGTGATGGTCCTCTTCATCCTCACGCTCTACCTCCTGTTCTTCTTCCTCCGCGACGGCGACCGGATCATCGAGGGGCTCATCCGCGCGATGCCGCTCGGCGACCCGCGCGAGCGCCGGCTGTTCTCCCGCTTCGCCCAAGTCTCCCGCGCCACCGTCAAGGGCACGCTCGTCGTCGGGATCGTGCAGGGGACGATGGGGGGGCTGGCGTTCTGGATCCTCGGGCTCAACGCGCCGGTGCTGTGGGGCGTCGTGATGGCGGTGCTCTCAATGCTGCCGGCCGTCGGCTCGTTCGTGATCTGGGGGCCGGCGGCGGTCTACCTCTTCGCGACGGGCGCGATCGTGAAGGGGATCGTGCTCGTCGTGCTCGGCGCGCTCCTCATCGGAACCGTCGACAACGTGCTGCGCCCGCTCCTCGTCGGGCGCGACACGCAGATGCCGGACTACCTCATCCTGCTCTCGACGCTCGGCGGTATCGTGATCTTCGGGCTCTCCGGCTTCGTGATCGGCCCCATCATCGCCGCCCTGTTCATCACGGTCTGGGAGATGTTCGTCGAGGAGTTCGGCGGGCTCGACGACGCGGGAATGCCGGAAAATGCCTCGCCGGGCATTCCGGGCGAGCGCCCGCCGGTGCCCTCGGTCGAAGCCACGCCGCCGATCATTGAGGAATCGACCTCGTCGGAGTAGACGCAGCATGCTGCGTCGCTACGGGATGGCGCTTCGTTCGGACTCCAATAAAGAAGCCCCGGCCGCCGTGCTCGGATTCGAGCGGGCAGCCGGGGCTTCCGGTTGGGTCGAGGGCTGGCGCGAGGTTATTTCGCGTCGTCCTCGTCGACGACTTCGAAGTCGACGTCTTTGACTTCGTCGCCGGCGTCGGCGGTCGGCTCGGAGGCGGGGGCGCCGTCGCCGGCGGCCGCTTCCTGCTGGGCCTTGTAGATGTCTTCCGAGGCCTCGCTCCACGCCGTGTTGAGCTGCTCCATCGCCGACTCGGTCTGGTCCACGTCCTGGTTCTTCTGGACCTCCTTGAGCCGTTCGAGGGCGGCGTCGATCTTCGCGCGCTTCTCGGCCGGGATCTTGTCGCCGTAGTCCTTGAGGTTCTTCTCGGTCGAGAAGATGAGGGTGTCCGCGGCGTTCAGCTTGTCGGCCGACTCGCGGCGCTTTTTGTCTTCGGCGGCGTGCTCACGCGCGTCGCGGCGCATCTTCTCGATCTCCTCCTCGTTGAGGCCGGACGAGGCCTCGATGCGGATCGACTGCTCCTTGCCCGTCGCCTTGTCTTTGGAGACGACGTTGAGGATGCCGTCGGCGTCGATGTCGAAGGTTACCTCGATCTGCGGGAGGCCACGCGGGGCCGGGGGGATGCCGTCGAGGTGGAAGCGCCCGATCGTCCGGTTGTCGACGGCCATCGTGCGGTCGCCTTGGAGGACGTGGATCTCGACGGAGGGCTGGTTGTCGGCCGCCGTCGAGAACGTCTCCGACTTCCGCGTCGGGATCGTCGTGTTCGCCGGAATCAGCGCCGTCGTCACGCCGCCGAGCGTCTCGATGCCGAGGTTCAGCGGGGTTACGTCGAGGAGGAGCACGTCGGTCACGTCGCCCGAGAGGACGCCGCCCTGGATGGCCGCGCCGATCGCGACGACCTCGTCCGGGTTCACCGACTTGTTCGGCTTCTTGCCGAAGAACTCCTCGACGGTCCGCTGCACGGCCGGGATGCGCGTCGAGCCGCCGACGAGGATGACCTCGTCGATCTGATCCTTCGTGAGACCGGCGTCCTTGAGCGCCTTCGCCATCGGCGCCGTCGTCCGCTCCACGAGGTCGCTCACGAGCTGCTCGAATTTGGAGCGCGTGAGGTCGAGCGTGAGGTGCTTCGGCCCGTCGCTGGTGGCAGTGATGAAGGGGAGGTTGACCGTCGTCTGCGTCGAGGACGAGAGCTCGATCTTGGCTTTCTCGGCCGCCTCCTTCAAGCGCTGGAGCGCCATCGGGTCGTTGCGGAGGTCAATGCCTTCGTCCTTCTTGAACTGATCGGCGATGTAATCGATGAGGCGCTGGTCGAAGTCGTCGCCGCCGAGGTGGGTGTCACCGTTCGTGGACTTCACTTCGAAGACGCCGTCGCCGAGTTCGAGGATCGAGATGTCGTACGTGCCGCCGCCGAGGTCGTAGACGGCGACCATCTCGTCCTGCCCTTTGCGGTCGAGGCCGTACGCGAGGGCCGCGGCCGTGGGCTCGTTGATGATGCGCTTTACCGTGAGGCCGGCGATCTGGCCCGCCTCCTTCGTGGCGGTCCGCTGCGCGTCGTTGAAGTAGGCCGGGACCGTGATCACGGCCTCCGTCACCTTCTCGCCGAGGTAGTCCTCGGCCGTCTGCTTCAGCTTCTGGAGGATCATCGCCGAGATCTCCTGCGGCGTGTACACGCGCTCGTCGATCTGGACGCGGGCCGTGCCACCGTCGCCCTGGACGACGTCGTAGGGCACGGTCTTCATCTCCTCGCTGACTTCGCCGTGCTTGCGGCCCATGAAGCGCTTGATGGAGAAAATCGTGTGGTTGGGGTTCGTGATGGCCTGGCGCTTGGCGGGGGCGCCGACGAGGCGCTCGCCGTCTTTCTTGAACGCGACGATGGACGGCGTCGTCCGGCCGCCTTCCGCGTTCGGGATGACGACGGGCTCGGAGCCTTCCATCACGGCGACGACGGAGTTCGTCGTGCCGAGGTCGATACCGATGATCTTGCTCATTGTGTCGTGTCGTAACTGAAAAAGGACTGTCAAAAGGGGGGAGCGACCCGACCGCCGCCCGGGCGTGGGGAGACCCGATTCCGGTGCGGAGCGCTCTCACTCTATTTGTCAAGAACGGTGCCATCTCCGGGCCTCGGCCAGAATGGCAGGCGAGCACGCGGGCGCTCGCTCCGAACACGCCGGGCCGGCGGATTGCTTCCCTGACGAACGGCGGTCTCCGCTATATTTAGGGTTCAGCCACGCCTCGATGAAACACGTCCCCAACGCCCTTACCATCGGCCGGATCGTCGTCACGCCGATCTTCCTCGTCCTCCTTCTCTCGGGGACATTGACGGGGCAGTTCGTCGCGGCCATCCTCTTCATCGCTGCCGCGATCTCCGACTACTGGGACGGCCGGCTCGCACGGCAGTACGGCGTCGGCTCGCGGCTCGGGCAGTTCCTCGATCCGCTCGCGGACAAGGTGCTCGTGCTGGGCGCGTTCTTCGCGTTCCTCTTCCTCCCACCCGATGCGGAGGGCCGGGTGCTGATGGAGCCGTGGTGGTGGTGGGCCGTCGGGCTCATCGCTTTCCGTGACGTGGCCGTGACCGTGCTCCGGTCGTGGGCCGAGCGGAAGGGCCGGCCGATCCAGACGCGTTACGCGGCGAAGATCAAAACCGCCGTCCAACTCACCTTCCTCATCGCGGCGCAGGTGTTCCTCGTCGTCTCCAAGCTCAACGGGTTCGAGGGGTGGGTCGGGCAGGTCGGCACGTTCGCTGGCGCCGCGCTCTACAGCCCTGCCACGTCGATCCTGCTGATCATCACCGTCGCCCTGACGTTGTGGACGGGCGCGCTCTATTTCACCCGCCAACGCCCCGCCACCGCGCTGTGAACGCCACACCCGAAATCGATTCGCTGACCACGCTCCGCGAGCAGATCGCGTCCGACCTGCTCGAAATCGGCGCGGTGTCGCTCCGACCCAACGACCCGTTCACGTGGGCCTCGGGGCTGCGCTCGCCGGTGTACTGCGACAACCGGCTCACGCTGGCGCACCCTGCCGTCCGCTCCCGCGTCACGGCGGGGTACGAGGAACTGATCGGGCGGGGCGGTTATGCGCCGGATCTGGTGGCGGGCGTGGCGACGGCGGGCATCCCGCAGGCCGCGCTCGTGGCCGACCGGCGCGGGCTCCCGCTCGCCTACGTCCGCTCGGCGGCGAAGGGACACGGGAAAGGCAACCGGATCGAGGGGCGCGTCAAGGCAGGGCAGCGCGTCGTGATCATCGAAGACTTGATCTCGACGGGTGGCTCGTCGGTGGCGGCGGCGGAGGCGTTGCGCGAGGCTGGGGCTGAACCCGTCGTCGTGCTCGCGACGTTCGCGTACGGCCTCGTCGAGGCGACGCAGCGGTTCGAGGAGGCCGGGCTGGCGTACGCCACGCTCACCGACTTCGCGACGCTGATCCGCGTCGCCGAGCGCGTCGGCGTGATCGAGCCGTCGTCGCTCGGGACGCTCCGCGACTGGCGGGCCGATCCGGCTGCGTGGAGCGAGAAACATCCGGGCGGCGGGGGATCGTAGCACGGAGGGATCGCGTTGCTGCAACACGCTTCCTATCCCGTCCGACTACCCCCTCACCCCATGAACGCCACGCTCCTCACGATCGGCGACGAACTGCTCATCGGGCAGGTCGTCAACACGAACGTCGCCCGGCTCGGCGAGCAGCTCAGCGCGCTCGGGGTGACGGTCCGCCGCACGGCCGTCGTCGGCGACGAGATGGCCGATATCCGGGGCGAGCTCCGCCGCTCGCTCGGCACCTCCGACCTCGTCCTCGTCACGGGCGGGCTCGGGCCGACGCACGACGACATCACGAAGAAGGCGATTGCCGACGAACTCGGCCGCCCGCTCGAATTTCACGAGGACCTGCTCGCTGAGCTGAAGCAGAAGTTCGACGCGCGTGGCCGGCCGATGGCGGAGCGCAACCGCGTGCAGGCTGAGGTGCCCGCCGGGTTCGAGGCCCTGCACAATCCCGTCGGCACGGCGCCGGGGCTGTGGTTCGCGGGCGAGATCGACGGCGTGGAACGCGTGATCGTCGTGCTGCCGGGCGTGCCGCACGAGATGGAGGCGCTCATGCGCGAGGCCGTGCTCCCACGCCTCGCCGCGCGCAACGGCGAGGCCGCGATCGCGCAGAAGACCCTCCTCACCGTCGGCATTGGCGAGTCCGACCTCGCCGACGCCCTCGGCGATTTCTCGGACCGAATCGGGCCGGACCTCCACCTCGCGTTCCTCCCGAGCTACGGCGTCGTCCGCCTCCGCATCACCGCGTTCGGCGCGGCGCGGGCCGTGGCCGAAGCGCGGCTCGCCGACTTCGAGGACTACGTCCGCTCCCACGTCGAGGAGTACGTCTTCGGCGAGGACGACGACACGCTCGAAGCGGCGATTGGCCGGATGCTGCGCGAGCGCGGGCTGACGCTCGCCACGGCGGAGAGCTGCACGGGCGGTCTCCTCAGCCACCGACTCACGAATATCCCCGGGTCGTCGGACTACTACTGCGGCGGGGCCGTGGTCTACGGCAACACGCAGAAGATCGAACTCCTCAAGGTGGATACCGAGATGATGGCGACGTATGGGGCGGTGAGCGACCCCGTGGCGCGGCAGATGGCCGAGGGCGTTCGTATCCGCCTCAACGCAGACCTCGGGATCTCGACGACGGGGATCGCGGGCCCGGGCGGCGGTACGCCCGAGAAGCCCGTCGGGACCGTGTGGATCGGCTACGCAGACGCGAATGGGACGCACGCCGTCCACCTCCGCCTCACGAACGACCGGCTGCTGAACAAGCGGCTCTCCGTCACGGCCGGGCTCGGCCTCATCCGCCGCCAACTCCTTCGTCGCGACCGGCTCGCGGCGGAGCCAGCGGACCCGGCGTAGCGCTCGGCATGGGGAGATGGGCTTCGCCGAGCCTTCGGGACGAGTCCCTTCGGGTTCTTCGCTGCGCTCAGGATGACACGAGGAGGATGAAACAGTATTGGGTGTACGTCCTCACGAACCGATCGGGCACGCTGTACATCGGGATGACGAACGACCTCGTCCGGCGCGTCCGCGAGCACAAAGCGAAGCGGGTGCCGGGATTCACGCGACGGTACAACGTAGATCGGCTCGTGTACTTCGAAGAGTTCGGTGAGGTTCGAGACGCCATTCAGCGCGAGAAGCAACTCAAAGGATGGCTACGCACGAAGAAGATCGAACTGATAGAGCAGGCAAATCCGAGATGGGACGACTTGGGTAGCGCCCTGTAAGACCGCCCACGAAGTGTCATCCTGAGTGCAGCGAGGGATCTCCCGAGACACGAGAACACGTTTCCGTAGACGAGAGGACACGACAGTAGAGTTACGCCGCTGGATTTCTCGTGTCTTAACGAGGGTGACACGGGGCTGACAGCGAGCGCTCGTATCATGGCGGACCAGCTCTCATTACTCAGGGGAACACACAACCATCATGGCTAAAGACGCGACGCAGGAGGGGGCCCGCCAGAAGGCGCTCGACCTCGCCCTCAAACAGATCGAGAAGCAGTTCGGCAAGGGCTCCGTGATGAAGCTCGGCGATGCCCCGCCGGTGCTCATCGACGCGATCCCGACGGGCAGCCTTGCCCTCGACCACGCCCTCGGCATCGGCGGCGTCCCGCGCGGCCGCGTCGTCGAGATCTACGGGCCGGAGTCGTCGGGTAAGACGACGCTCGCCACCCAGATCATCGGCGAGGCCCAGAAGCTCGGCGGGACGTGCGCGATGATCGACGCCGAGAACGCCTTCGACGCGGGCTACGCCCAAAAGCTCGGCGTCGACACCGACAACCTCCTCGTCTCGCAGCCGGACACCGGCGAGCAAGCGCTCGAGATCGTCGACATGCTCACACGTTCGGGCGCGCTCGACGTGATCGTCGTGGACTCGGTGGCGGCGCTCGTGCCGCGCGCCGAGATCGAAGGCGAGATGGGCGACAGCCACGTCGGCCTCCAGGCCCGCCTCATGAGCCAGGCGCTCCGCAAGCTCACCGGCACGATCAACCGGACGGGGACCTGCCTCATCTTCATCAACCAGATCCGCGAGAAGATCGGCGTCTCGTGGGGCTCGCCCGAGACGACGCCGGGCGGCCGGGCGCTGAAGTTTTACTGCTCGGTGCGGATGGACATCCGTCGCATCGGCGCGGTGAAGGACGGCACCGACATCGTCGGCAACCGGACGCGCGTGAAGGTGGTGAAGAACAAGGTGGCCCCGCCGTTCCGCCAGGCCGAGTTCGACATCATCTACAACGAGGGCGTCTCGTCGCTCGGTGAGCTCGTCGACATGGCCGTGGACGCGGACATCATCAAGAAGGCCGGGTCGTGGTTCTCGTACGAGGGCAACAACATCGGGCAGGGCCGCGACGCGACGAAGCAGTGGCTCCGCGAGAACGCGGAGATGCGCGCTGAAGTCATGCACCGCGTGAAGGTCGAGCTCGGCATGATCCCCGCGCCCGCGTCCGACGACGACGACGCGCCCGACCTTACGGACGAGCAGAAGGACGGCTCCTCCGCCGAGGTCTTCGGCGTGTAGTCGGATTGGCAGGAAAAAGATCGCGCAGCGCCGCCGGGCTTCGGCTCGGCGGCGCTGCGTATTTTCACGTCCGCCGGCCCTATCTTCGCCCCGCTCTTCACCTCGCTCCTCTCCCGTGCTGTCGCGTCCGCTCCCCCTCCTCGCCGTTCTCCTGCTCCTATGCGCCGCGCCGGTCGAGGCGCAGGACGCCCCGATCGACACGACCGTCGTCGCCGAGGACCCGCCCACGACGCGGGATATCATCCTGCTCCACAAGATCTACAACTTCGAGGAGCCGGCCTTCACGTCCCTCATGCGGGGGGCCGACTGGACCTCACTCAAAACGTTTTATACCGCCGCCCCTGCCCTATGGCTCGGCACCCTGCTCCTCGACGACGAGCACGACTATAAGCCGGCCTACCTGCTGACGCTGACGGAAGCGGCCACGGTCGGGACCGTTTTCGCGCTAAAGACGATCGTGAAGCGGCCCCGCCCGTACGCTTCGCTGTCGAGCATCGCCTCCCGGTCCCGAGGCTACAGTGAGGACGACGAGGTGTTCGACCCCCACTCGTTCCCATCGGGGCACGCCGCGACGTCGTTCGCGATCGCGACCTCGTTGAGCCTATCGTTCCCCGAGTGGTACGTGATCGCGCCGGCTACGCTCTGGGCCACGGCCGTGACGATCAGCCGACCCTGGCTCGGCGTTCACTATCCCACGGACATCGCCGTGGGGGCGGCGCTCGGGGTCGGGGCGGCGTTTGCTGTTCACGCGCTCGGCGAAATCATCACGCCGGATGCGCTGCGCGGCGACGCCGATGACGAGGACGAAATGATGGCACGCCCGGCTCCGCCGGCGGTCCGTTTCGTGATCCCGCTCCGATGACGGTGCCGCCGGGTTTCGACGTGCAGGGCCACCGGGGCGCGCGCGGCCTCGCCCCCGAGAACACGCTGCCGGCCTTCCGCCGCGCCCTCGAACTCGGCGTGACCACGCTCGAACTCGACACCGTCGTCTCAGCCGACAGCCAGGTCGTGGTCTCGCACGACCCCGTGATGTCGGACGTGTTCTGCACGCACCCCGACGGGCGGCTCGTCGCGCCGGGCGAAGAGATCGTGCTCTTCGACCTCCCGTACGCAGAGATCGCCCGCTTTGACTGCGGCAGCCGGCCAAACCCGCGCTTCCCCGAGCAGGCGTTGGAGTCGGTGCCGAAGCCGCTCCTCCGCGACGTGGTCCGGTTCGCCGAGGCGTGGGCGCGCGAGCACGACCGTCCCGTGTTTTACAACGTCGAGACGAAGTCGACGCCGGCGGGGGACGGGCGGCTGCACCCGCCGCCGGCGGAGTTCGTTGATCTTATTTGGGACGTGGTCGAGGCGGAGGGCGTGGCCGAGCGGTTTACGCTGCAATCGTTCGACGTGCGAACGTTGCAGGCGGCGCGCGAGCGGGCGCTGCCGATCCGCCTCGCCCTCCTCGTCGCCGATGTCCACCTCGACTCGGACCGCTCGGCCCTCCGGTATCTCGACGACGGGCTCGACGTGCTCGGGTTCGTGCCGGAGATCTACAGCCCGGAGCACACGCTCGTCACGGCGCCCGTCGTGGAGGCGGCGCACACGCTCGGGATGGCGGTGATTCCGTGGACGGTGAACGAGCGCGCCGCGATGGAGCGGCTCGTCGGGCTCGGCGTGGATGGGCTGATCACGGACTACCCGGACCGCGCCGCCGGCCTGCGGTGACGAATCCCGGATCGGTTCACTTTTGGAGCGCGGTCGCGAGCCGTCACCGTGAGCGAGGCATGCCTCGCCCCTACGGACGGGAGGATCGGCATGGCTGCGGCGCGGCGGGGGAGCGGTCGGTGTATTTTCGGTGGCTCGTCACCCCATCCCCTTTCTCTTGCCGATCCGCGATGCTCAACCGATTCTGCCTGCTCTGCGCCCTCCTCGTTTTCGCCGCGCCATCCGCCTTCGCTCAAGAGGCCGACGTGATGCGCGCCGGACCGCTCGACAACGGCAAGATGTGGCTGTTCGAGAACCCGCCCGTCGAGTACCTCGCCGATACGTACGACTTCCGACCTGACGCGGCGTGGTTCGAGCGCGCCCGCCTCGCGGCGCTCCGCTTGCCCGGCTGCTCGGCCTCGTTCGTCTCCTCGGACGGCCTGATCGCCACGAACCACCACTGCGTCCGCGGCTCGATCGTCGACGTGTCGCAGCCCGACGAGCGTCTCGCCGACGAGGGGTTCTTTGCCCGTTCGATGGAGGAGGAGCGCGCCGTGCCCGGCCTCTATGTGGACCAACTCGTCGCGATCACCGACGTGACGAACCGCATCGAGGCCGCCGTCGCCGAGGCGGAGACGGACGCCGAGCGGGCCGAGGCCCGTCGCGCCGAAGTCGAGGCGGTGGAAGCGGAGATGGCAGCGGGGGAGGAGGGGATGACGGTGCAGGTCGTCTCGCTCTACAACGGCGGGAAATACTCCGCGTACACCTTCCGCCGCTACGACGATCTCCGGCTCGTAGCCGCGCCCGAGACCGCGCTCGGCTTCTTCGGCGGCGACGCCGACAACTTCACGTACCCCAGGTATGCGCTCGACTTCGCGTTCCTCCGCGCCTACGACGACGCGGGCCGCCCGCTCGACACGTCGGCCTTCTACTTCCCGTGGAGCACGGAGGGCACCGAGCCCGGCGACCTCATCTTCGTCATCGGCAATCCCGGCTCGACGGATCGCGGCGACACCTTCGCCCAGCTCGAATGGCGGCGCGACGTGCAGATCCCGAGCCTGCTCGAATACCTCGGAGGCCGGATCGACGCGCTCGACGTGTACCTCGCCGCGAACCCCGACGACGCAGCGGTGCGGAACCAGCGCTTCGGGCTGAGTAACGCGTTTAAAGCGTACACGGGGCGGCAGGACGCCCTCGCGAACGAGATCATCACCTCCCGGCGCCGTGACTCCGAGCGCCAGTTCCGCGCTGCCATCGACGCAGACCCGGCGCTCCGCGCGGAGTACGGCGACCTCTTCGGCCGGATGACCGACCTCCAGCGGGCGAAGCGCGAACTCGCCCCGGCGTACGGTGCATTCGCCGGGATCACGAATGCGCGGTACGGCTCCGCGCCGCTTCTCCGGGGCTACCTCGTCGCCCAGCTTCTCGGGGCACAGCAGGCCGGGGCGGACGATGCCGCCGCCGGGCTTCGCGGGACGATCGCCTCCATCGAAGACAAGCCCAGCGACATAGATGAGCGCTACCTCGCCGCCCAGCTCCGGCAGTTCGAGCGGTTCCTCGAACCGGCGCTCGTGAACCCGGTCCTGCGCGGGCGGACGCCCGCCGAGGCTGCCGCCGACATCGTTGCCGAGTCGGCGCTCGCGACGGCCGAGGGCACGCAGCAGGCGCTCGCCGCCGGCACGCTCGGCCCCGACGATCCGGCCGTCGCGCTCGCGCTCGCCGTCGCGTCGCGCTACGCCGATTATCAGAGTGCGAGCGCGGCGCTCGACGAGCAGGAAGGCGAAGTCGCACGCCGGCTCGGGCAGGCGCGGTTCGCCGTCTACGGCACCGCCGTTCCCCCCGACGCCACGTTCTCGCCCCGCTTCACCGACGGCGTCGTGCGGCCCTACGAGTACAACGGCACCGTCGCCCCGCCGTACACCACGCTGTTCGGGCTCTACGACCGCAACGCCTCGTTCGGGCAGGACTCGGAGTGGGCGCTCCCCGACACGTGGCTCCCCGCGCCGCCCGACCTCGACCGCTCGACCCCGCTCAACTTCGTCTCGACCTCCGACACGATTGGCGGCAACTCCGGCTCGCCCGCCGTGGACCGCGACCTCCGCCTCGTCGGGCTCAACTTCGACCGGACGATCGAGGGCCTCAGCCGCGACTACATCTATTTCGCCGACCGGGGCCGGAACGTGATGGTCGATGCCCGCGCCGTCATCGAGTCGCTCGACACCGTGTACGACCTCGACCGCATCGTGCAGGAGCTGCGGACGGGCGAGGCCGTCGCGACCGAGGCCGAAGCTGACGCGCGACCGTAGGGCTAGCGAACGGCTCCGGTGCGGTGCGCGCGCCGGAGCCGTCGCCAGCGGCGGGCGAGGCTCTTCGGCCCGGCCGAGGCCGTGGCGAAGGCGTGGAGGAGCGGGCTGAACCCCTGCATCGGGTTGAATGTGCGGGCCGTGTCGCGGATGATGTAGGCGACGCGGAGGTGGGGCCGCGCGCTCGGCTCCGGCACCCGGCTCAGCAGCATCCACCCCCCGAGCCGGAGCGCGGCGCTCACGACGAACACCACCTTCAGCGTGGATGGGAGCACGGAGCCCAGCAGGCCCGCCGTCACGGCTTCGGCCAGCGCGCCTCCCACGAGCGGGCCGAGTGCTCCGGCCACGCCGACGAGGGCTGCCTGAACGGCGAAGAACGAGGTCTTCCCGGAGTCCGGGGCTAACCGCATCATGAGGTTGCCGGTCGCGAGCGCCTGCCCGCCCCACACGAACCCCCCGCTGAAGCTCGCCGCGAGCATCACGCCGAGGCCGAACGCCGAGGGGCCGGCCGCCAGCCACCAGATGGGTTGGAGCGTGATCGCCAGCCCGACGGCGCGGAGCACCTGCCGCTCGCCGTAGCGGTCGGCCAGCGGCCCCCACACCCGCTGCCCGAGCAGGTTCGAGCCCGTGCTCACCGCCGTCAGCAGCATGGCCGTGCCCGGACCGAAGCCGGCCTCGCGGATCGTGAACACGGTGAAGAACGGCGAGGCCACCTGCACGGCGAACCCGAAGAGCGCCGCGTACGCGACGTAGCGGCGGAAGCCGGGGTCGCGGAGGGGCGGGGCGAACTGCGCGAAGAACCCGCCCTCGGCCGGCTGCGCGGGGCGCGGCTCCGGCTGGCGCGCGAGGAAGGCGATGCTGGCGAATCGCGCCAGGACCCCGACGCCGATCGCGATGAGATAGAGCGGGAGGGGATCCGCGGAGCGGCCGATGAGGTGGCCGGCGGCGAGGGCCGTCACGGCGGCGAGCCCGTTGCACGCGACGTTGCGCGCCCCGAAGTACCGCCCGCGCAGACGCTGCGGGATGAGGTCGCTGATCCAACTCGTCCAGCCTACTGCGACGAGGGCCGTCGGGATCTGCTGGAGCGCGAGCACGCCGAGCACGACGAGGAGCGCCGTCGGTCGGTCGATCCACACGACGGCGGCGGCGCTGAGGGCCCAGAGGAGCGCGTCGGCCACCGCGCCGGCTACGACGACCGGCTTCCGCCAGCCCCCGCGACGGCGGACGGCTTCGGCACCGAGGGGTTGGAGGAGCTGGCCGAGGAGCGGGAGCGCCGCCACGAGCCCGACCTCGAAGTCCGCCGCGCCGAGGGCGAGGAGGAACGTGACGAGGAGCGGTCCGCCCGTCAGCGTCACGTACTGCGTGGCGAAGACGCCGTCGAGCGTGCTGAGGCGCATGGTCCGGCGCGTTTGCTGCGCGCGGGACGAGGTGGCGTGGGGAAGGGGGTGGCGGGAAAGCATGGGTGAGGGGAGAAGGGCCGTCAACGCTACCGACGAGGGGCGGCAGTGCGCCGGGCCCGCGCGTTACTTTCTCGTGAACCTCTCATCCTCCTTCGCTCCGGCGGTGTGGAGCGGCGTGGCGATGGAGCTTCAGGCAGGATTGTGCGTTGGAACGAGCACTTCCCCCAACCGAGCCCCATCCCCATGTCTGATCTCTCCACGGCCACCCTCGGCGGCGGCTGCTTCTGGTGCGTCGAAGCCGTCATGCAGCCGCTGCGCGGCGTCCACCGCGTCGTCTCCGGTTACATGGGCGGCAGCGTCGACAACCCGACGTACCACGCCGTATGCACCGGCAGCACCGGCCACGCCGAAGTTGTGCAAGTCCATTTCGACCCCGACGTCGTGAGCTACCGCGACCTCCTGTACGTCTTCTTCGCCACGCACGACCCGACGACGCTGAACCGGCAGGGCGCCGACACCGGCACGCAATACCGCTCCGTCGTCTTCACGCATGACGACGAGCAGCGGCGCGTCGCCGACGAGGTCATCGCCGACCTCACCGAGCAGAACGTGTTCGGCCGCCCGATCGTGACCGAGGTGACGGAGGCGGAGACGTTCTTCGAGGCCGAGGCCTACCATCAGGACTACTTCGCCAACAACCCGCGCCAGCCGTACTGTCAGGCCGTCATCGCGCCGAAGGTGGCGAAGCTGCGCAAGCACTACCTCGACCGGCTGAAGTCGGAAGCGGCCTGAGGATCGGGGAGCGCGCGGACGTTCGGGCGGGCGGGCTATCTTGTCCGTCCACTCACTTCCTCCGCCCGTGTCCATCCCCACCGCGCTCCCCGGCGGTCTCGATGTCGAGGCCGAAGGGTCCGGCATCTCCGCCCCGCTCTCCCGCCACGTCAACCTCCTCGGCGCGCTCCTCGGCCGTGCCGTCCGCGAGCGCTACGGCGACGCCACGTTCGACCTCATCGAACGGCTCCGCGCGCTCTGCCGCGACGCGGACGCGGGGCCGCAGCAGCTCGACGAGGCCGCGCGCCTCGTCGCCGAGCAGCCGCTGGAGCGGCTGAGCGCGCTGCTCCGCGCGTTTACGACGTTTTTCCACCTCGTCAACAAAGCCGAGCAGCTCGAAATCCTCCGCATCAACCGCGAGCGGGCGCGGTCCGCCGACGCCGAGCACCCGCGTGGCGAGTCCGTCGCCGAAGTCGTCCACCGGCTCCGTGCCGAGGGCCGCTCGCTCGACGACGTGCTCGCGCTCGTCGGCCGGCTCGACATCCAGCCGACGCTGACGGCGCACCCGACCGAGGCCCGCCGCCGCAGCATCCTCTACCACCAGCAGCGCATCGCCGAGCTCCTCGAAGGGCTCCGCGCGGCGGACACGACGCCGGCCGAAGAGGACGCGCTCGTGCGCGAGATCGAGAACGCGATCCGCCTCCTCCTCGCCACCGACGAGATCCGGCCCGCCGCCGTGACCGTCGAGGACGAGGTGCGGAATGGGCTCTACTTCGTCGCCACGAGCATCTGGCAGACGATCCCGCGCATCCACGCCGACCTCCGCCGCTCGCTCCGCGCCGAGTTCGGCGACGAGGCGGAGGGTGCCGATATCCCGCCGTTCCTCCGCTACCGCTCGTGGATCGGCGGCGACCGCGACGGGAATCCCCGCGTCACGGCCGACGTGACGGCGTGGACGCTGCGGGCCCACCGCGAGGACGCCCTCCGCCTCCACCGCCGCGCCCTCGACGACCTCCGCCTCGTCCTCTCCGTCTCCGACCGGCAGGCCAGCGGCTTCGACGCCCTCCGCGCATCCATCGACGCCGACCGCGCCCTCGTGGACCTCGACGAGCGGCGGTGGCGGCAGAACGCGCACGAGCCCGTGCGCCTAAAGATCTCGCTGATGGAGGCCAAGCTCGACCGGCTCCTCGCCGAGTCCCAGGCGCCCGCCGCCGAGCCGCTCGCCTACAGCGCCGCCGACTTCCGTGCCGACCTCGGCCTCCTCGCCGGCGCCCTCCGCGCCGCCGGGCTCGACGCGCTCGCCGACGACGGCCCGCTCGCCGACCTCATCGTGCAAGCCGAGACGTTCGGCTTCCACCTCGCCGCGCTCGACCTCCGCCAGCACAGCCGCGTCCACGAAGCCGCCGTCGCCGACCTCCTCCGCCTCGCCGGCGTCGAGGACGACTACGCCGCGCTCGGTGAGGACGCCCGGCTGGAGGTGCTGGCGCAGGAACTGCGAAACCCGCGCCCGCTCCTCCCGAGCGGGGCCGACCTCGGGAAGGAGACACGCGACGTGCTCGACGTGCTCGCGGTGGCGCGGCGCGCGCTCGACCGCGAGCCGGAGAGCATCGGCTCGTACATCATCTCGATGACCGACGCCGTGAGCGACGTGCTCGAAGTCCTCCTCCTGCTCCAAGAGGCGGGGCTGTGGCGGATGCAGCGCGACGGCGCCGTGACGTGCCCCGTCGATGTCGTTCCGCTCCTTGAAACGATCGCCGATCTGGAGCATGGCGAGGCCCTGCTCGCGAAGCTTTTCAGCCACCCGATCTACGTCCGCCAGCTCGTCGCGCGCGGGCGGATGCAGGAGGTGATGCTCGGCTACTCGGACTCGAACAAGGACGGCGGCTACTGGCAGGCGAACTGGGCGCTGCACAAGGCGCAGGGCGCGATCTCCCGCGTGTGTCACCGCTTCGGGCTCGACCTCCGGCTGTTCCACGGGCGAGGCGGGACCGTCGGGCGCGGCGGCGGCCGGGCGAACCAGGCGATCCGCGCGATGCCGCCCGAGTCGCAGAGCGGCCGGATCCGCTTCACCGAGCAGGGCGAAGTGATCTCGTTCCGCTACGCCCTCCCCGGCATCGCCCGGCGCCACCTCGAGCAGATCGTCCACGCCCAACTCGGCGCCCTCGCCGACGCGCCGCCCGCCGACTCCCCCGTCTTCGCCGGCCCGACAAATGACGACCGCCGCGCCTTCATGCACACGTCTGCCAGAGCGTCGATGCGTGCCTACCGCGATCTCATCGACGCGCCGGAGTTCTGGCCGTGGTACCTCGCTGCGACGCCCATCGAGCACATCGCCGGGCTCCCGATGGCCTCGCGCCCGATCTCGCGCAAGGCCGCCAGCGAGGTCGATTTCGACGGCCTCCGCGCGATCCCGTGGGTGTTCGCATGGACGCAGCCGCGCTACGGCGTTCCCGGCTGGTACGGCGTCGGGACGGCGTTCGAGGAAGCGCTCGGCGCGGGCGATGTGGACGTCGACCGGCTCCGCGCGATCCACGCCGAGTGGCCGTTCTTCCAGGCCGTCGTGGCGAACGCGCTCCGCGAGATGGCGCGGGCCCGCCTCGTGATTGCCGCCCGCTACGCCGCGCTCGCCGACGAGCCCGTGCACAAGCGCATCAACGCCGAGTTCGAGCGGACGGAGCGCGCGCTCCTCGCCGTCGCCGGGCAGGACGACTTGCTCAGCCACAGCCCCGTCATCGAGAAGTCGATCCGCTTGCGGAACCCGTACACCGACGTGTTGAACCTGGTCCAACTCGAACTCATGCAGCGCTGGCGCGGCGGTGGAGCCACGGGCGACGACGCCGAGGCGTTGCGCGAGGCGCTCTTCGTCTCCGTTAACGGCATCGCCGCCGCCATGCAGAGCACGGGGTAGGGGAGGACCGGCGAATCGAACGCCACCGTGTGGCGACGCGATGACGAAAACCGAGGGGTGGGCATGTCGAGGCTAACGATGAGTAGCGCGGACGTATCTTCGCGGGCTCACGGTTTCATCCCCCTATGCCTCGCCTCCTCATGGTACCGCGTTCGTCTGTCGGCCTCGCTGTCTTCGCGCTGATCACTGCGCTCACCGTTCCCGCTTCGGCCCAGCCGGACACGACCACGACCTCGCCCGAGGTCGTCATCGGGAAAGTGGTCGCGCCGCCGAGCGTTGCGCCTGTGGCGGTTGCCGTCGTCGCCTACTGGGAGAAGGGAAGCGAGCGGACTGTGGTGGTCGAGCAGGGTAAAAACCACTACGCGAATGGGGCTCTCGTTTCGGCCGACTCCTCCACGATGACGTATCGCGTCGTGGTCGAGGCGGAGGCGACGGATCACTACCTCGTCCGCTGGATCCCCGTGGCCTACGCCTCCTCCGATCCCGTGGACGATATGCTACGCGACGTGGACGCCGAACTCGTGGCCCAGCTCGACGAGGAGGGCTACCTCATTCGCACCAACGAACTGGGGACGTTCGAGGCGCTCGAAAACATCGAGACGGTGCGGGCGCTTTCGGCCTCGGTGCTCGATGCCCTCACGCAGGGTGAGGAAGATCCTGAGATACGGGACAAGATGCGCGAGTTCATGGACAAGCTAGGCGGCGCCGAGTTCGTGATGCAGAAGACGATCGAGCCCATCCTTCTTTACTACCAGCCCTATGGCTACGAGTGGTCGACGGCCTCGCAAGCGTACCATGAGGAGCTCCCGATGCCCGGTGGGGGCGGGACCGTCGCCGCGCCCGGGACGGTGAAGGCGACGGACGTAGATGAGGAGAAGGGCACGTTCCGGCTCACGAACCGCATCGTCGCCGATCCGCAGTCGCTCCGCGAAGGCGTCATCGATCTGCTCGCCCTGGCGGGCACCCCGCGTGAGGACCTCGTGCGTGAGATGGAGGGGTACCGGTTCGATATGCGCGACGAGAACGTGTTCGTAATCGACTACGTCGATGGGATCGTGCAGACGCTCGATCGGATGCGGATCGTGGAGGTTGCAGGCGACCGTCGTGAGCAGTTCGTCACCGTCCGGGTCATCAGCGAGTAGACGCTCGGGCGGGCCTGGGAGGACGGTCGGGCATGCGTGGGCGCGCATAAACGACGCGGCGAGTTCGCGCCATCTTCCGTCGCGTCGTATAGGCGATGTGCAAGCGGGCACGTACTTTGCCTGTACGTGATTCCCACGCCGTTCCCGGTTCATCTCTCGTCTCGGAAGCGGAAATTTTTAGACTCGCTTCTCGAGATCGCCCCCTCTGGCTCTCCCTGAGCCCCGGCCCCTCTACTCCGGGATCCCTGCACCGTGTTGAGCACCGTGCAGGCACGCCCGCCGATCTGGCAGAGATTATCTCGCGCAGATCGAGAGGTTCGTACCCCTGATTTCAGGCTCGTACGACGTCCCCGACAGCGCAGCTTTGCTCGCGAAGCCCCGGCTCAAGCCGCACGCCTTCGCATCAGCCCTCTTTGTATGACCACGTTCCACTCGCTCGGCCTCTCCGACTCCCTCCTTCGCGGCGTCGTCGACGCCGGCTACACCACGCCCACGCCGATCCAGGCAGCGGCGATTCCTACGGCCCTCTCCGGTAGAGATCTCACCGGCTGCGCGCAGACCGGAACCGGCAAGACCGCTGCCTTCGTGCTGCCGATGCTCGACCGTCTCGCGGCGAATCCTTCTCAGGCGAAGCGGCGGCCCGTCCGCGCCCTCGTCGTCGCCCCGACGCGCGAGCTCGCGCTGCAGGTCGAAGCGGCCGTCCGCACCTACGGCAAGTTCACGGGCCTCCGCAGCGTCGCCATCTTCGGCGGCGTCGGAATGGGGCCGCAACTCCAAGCCTTGCAGCGCGGCGTCGACATCGTCAGCGCGACGCCGGGCCGCCTGCTCGACCACATCGGGCGCGGTACGCTCGACCTCTCCCGTGTCGAGGTTCTCGTACTCGACGAGGCCGACCGGATGTTCGACATGGGCTTCATCAACGACGTGCGGAAGATCGTCGCGAAACTCCCGCGCGAGCGGCAGACGCTGCTGTTCTCGGCGACGATGCCGCCCGCGATTCAGGAGCTCGCCGCGAGCATCCAGCGCAAGCCCGAGTTCGTCGAGGTCGGCCAGCGGCGGAACCCGGCGGAGTCGGTCACGCAGTACATCTACCCCGTCGCGCAGACGCAGAAGATGGACCTCCTGCTCCACGTCCTCCAGACCGAGGCCGTCGAGAACGTGCTCGTGTTCTCGCGGACGAAGCACCGCGCCAACCGGATCACGAAGAAGCTCGAGCAGCGCGGCTTCGCTGCCGCCGCGATTCACTCGAACCGCTCGCAGAACCAGCGCCAGCGCGCCCTCGCCGACTTCAAGCGCGGCGACGTCAAAGTCCTTGTGGCTACCGACATCGCCGCCCGTGGGATCGATGTGGACGGGATCTCGCACGTGGTCAACTTCGACACGCCGAACATGGCCGAGGATTACATCCACCGCATCGGCCGCACCGGCCGCGCCGACGCCACGGGCGACGCGCTCACGTTCGTCTCGGCCGACGAGGAGGACTACCTCCGCAACATCGAGAAGCACACCGGCCGCCGCTTCGAGCGCAGCACCTACGCCGACTTCGACTACACCGCGCGCGGCGAGGCCGAGCCGCCCCCGGCTCGCTCCAGCAACGGGCGCGGCGGATCGTCCTCCCGCAACGGGGGCCGTCCAAAGTCGCAGGGCGGCGGGCAGCCGAAGTCGAAGCAGCGCCGCCGGCGGTAGCGGGTTTCGCCGAGGATTCCCGACGCTCGGCCCGCGGCCTTCGTACCTTTTTGCACCGTCCGTAGGGGCGCAGCATGCTGTGCCCCTACGCCATTTCCACCGACCCCGACCCCGACGTGAGCGACCAGAAAATCATCTTCTCCGCCGTCGGCGTGAGCAAGAGCTACCGCCCCGGCCAGTACGTCCTCAAGGACATCTACCTCTCCTTCTTCTACGGCGCCAAGATCGGCGTGCTCGGGCTCAACGGCGCGGGCAAGTCGTCGCTCCTCCGCATCATCGCGGGGCTCGACCCGAAGTATGACGGGACGATTCAGTCGGACAAGGGCATCACGTTCGGCTACCTCCCGCAGGAGCCGGAGCTCGACGCGGCGAAGACCGTCCGCGAGGTCGTCGAGGAAGGGGCGAAAGAGGCCGTCGGGCTGATGAAGGCCTATGAGGCCGTGAGCGCCCGCTTCGCCGAGGAGGACGCCGACTTCGACGCCCTCATGGAGGAGCAGGGCAAGCTGCAGGAGAAGATCGACCACCTCGACGCGTGGGACATCGACTCCAAACTGGAGATGGCGATGGACGCGCTCCGCTGCCCGCCGCCCGAGACGCCGATTCCCGTCCTCTCCGGCGGCGAGCGACGCCGCGTCGCGCTCGTCCGCCTCCTCCTCCAACGGCCCGACGTGCTCCTGCTCGACGAGCCGACGAACCACCTCGATGCCGAGAGCGTGGCGTGGCTCGAAGGCCACCTCGAGCAGTACGAAGGCACCGTCATCGCCGTGACGCACGACCGCTACTTCCTCGACAACGTCGCCGGCTGGATCCTCGAACTCGATCGCGGCAAGGGCATCCCGTTCGAGGGCAACTACTCGTCGTGGCTGGAGCAGAAGCAGGGCCGGCTCGCCATCGAAGAGAAGCAGGCGTCGAAGCGGCAGAAGGCGCTCCAGCGCGAACTCGAATGGGTGCGGCAGAACGCGAAGGGCCGCCGCGCCAAGAGCAAAGCCCGCATCGCGAACTACGAGCAGATGCTCCAAGAGCAGCAGGAGGGCCGCCACGAAGACGTCGAGATCTTCATCCCGCCGGGTCCCCGGCTCGGCGACATCGTCGTCGAGGCGAAGGACGTGGCGAAGGGGTTCGGCGACCGGCTGCTCTACGAGGATCTTACCTTCAGCCTCCCGCCCGGCGGCATCGTCGGCATCATCGGGCCGAACGGCGCGGGCAAGACGACGCTGTTCCGCATGATCACCGGGCAGGAAGAGCCGGACTCCGGCACGTTCAAAATCGGCGACACCGTCGAGCTCGGCTACATTGACCAGGACCGCCCGCTCGACCCGGAGAAGACGGTGTATCAGGAGATCACGGGCGGGACGGAGTTCATCCAGCTCGGCAACCGCGAGGTCAACGCCCGCGCCTACGTCGGCCGGTTCAACTTCGCAGGGCAGGACCAGCAGAAGAAGACGACGGAGCTCTCCGGCGGTGAGCGCAACCGCGTCCACCTCGCGAAGATGCTGAAGGAGGGCGCCAACGTCCTCCTCCTCGACGAGCCGACGAACGACCTCGACGTGAATACACTCCGCGCGCTCGAGGAGGCCCTCCTCAACTTCGCCGGCTGCGCCGTCGTGATCTCGCACGATCGCTGGTTCCTCGACCGCGTCGCCACGCACATCCTCGCGTTCGAGGGCGACAGCGAGGTCCGCTGGTTCCCCGGCAACTACTCGGAGTACGAAGAGGACCGCCACGCGCGACTCGGCTCGGCGGCCGACATCCCGAAACGGATCAAGTACCGCCAGCTCACGCGGTAATCAGCGCGGCGAACGAAACGAGCGGCCACGGGGGATTCCTTCCGTGGCCGCTCTCGTTCATGCCCGTTGTGGTCGGGGTAAAGCGCGTGCGCCGTATGCTTACGAGGTCACCCGACTCCGACGCTCATGGACACCTCGCTCTCGCGCCGCGCGTTCCTCAAGCACGCCGGCATGGCCGCCGCCGCGGCCCCGCTCCTGCTCCGTTCCCCGTTCATGGTGCGCAAGCCGCACGGCGTCGTCATCGGAGCGGGGCTGTCCGGGCTGGCGGCGGCGCACACGCTGCGCCGGGCCGGGTGGGACGTCACGGTGCTCGACGCGCGCAACCGGATTGGAGGGCGCGTCTTCTCCCACCGCTTCGCCGAAGCGCCCGACCTCGTCTGCGAACTCGGCGGAGAGTGGATCGGGTTGAGCCACGAGCGGATGCAATCGCTCTGTCACGAGTTTGGGCTCGACTTGAAGGATCACCGCTTCACCTTCTCCCTCATGCAGAACGGGAGTGTGCGTCGGCCCGACGCGTGGGGCTTCTCGCCGGAGGCCGTTGCCGCGTTCGAGCGGCTCCGCCACACCTTCGAGGGGCTCGACGAGGCGAGCGCGGCAGCGATGGACCGGGTCGATTGGTGGACGCTGCTCCAGGAAATCGGCTTTTCCCAAGATGACCTGCTCCTGCGCGACCTCATGGACTCGACCGACTTCGGCGAGTCGATCCGCCACGTCTCGGCCTATGCGGCGGCGGCCGAGTACTTCGAGTCGAGCCCGGACAACGAGATGGACTTCAAGATCGTCGGTGGCAACAGCCGGATCGTGAATGCCCTCGCGGACCGGGTCGGACGGGAGGCGATCCAACTAGGCCGATTCGTCACCGCGATCCGGCAGCGGGACGGGGGCGTGGAGGTGACGGCAGGAGATAGGACCTTCACCGGCGATGCGTGTGTCTGCACGGTGCCGGCGCGGATGCTGACGGACATCGTATTCGATCCGCCGCTGCCCGAGGCGCAGATTCAGGCCGCGCGGGCGTTGCAGTATGCTCGCATCGTCAAGAACCAGGTCCTCTTCGCCGAGCGGTTCTGGGGATCGGAGCCCTTCTCGCTCGTCAGCGACGTCACCTCGCACTACTACTTCCACAGCACGAACGGGCAGGCGGGAGAGGCCGGCATCCTGTGTAGCTACGCCGTCGGCGAGAAGGCCGATCTCCTCGCCTCGCAGGGCGACGCACGCCGCCAGGCCATCATCACCGGGGAACTGATCCCGCTGGAGCCTCGGGCACCCGAACTGGCGCGCGGCATCGCCTCGTACGCGTGGCAGCGCGACCCGTACACGCGGGGCGCCTATGCCCTCTACCGGCCGGGGCAGTGGTTCACGGTGCGGCCTCTCCTGGCAGAGCCGCACGGCAAAGTCGTCTTCGCGGGCGAGCACCTCGCGGACTGGCAGGGCTTCATGGAAGGGGCCGTCAACACCGGCGAGGACGCCGCTACGATGCTACTCGACTGACTCGACCCCGTCTGAGCGGTGGGGCTAGCCGGCTGTGAAACCAATGGCGCGGTGCGTGCCGTCGCAGAAGGGCTTGTTCTTCGACGCGCCGCACCGGCAGAGCGCGAGTTTGACGCCGTGGCCCGTCGCGCCGTCAGCCGCCGTCACCGTTGCCGGCCCTTCGACGACGAACGGGCCGTCTTTGAGCGCCGTCACGCGGAGAGGCGTGCCCGGCGTCGGCGCATCGGCGAGGAGAGCGCCGGACGTGCCGAGGGCGCCGGGGTCTTCGAACGCATCGAGGTGACTGTTGTCGCAGAGCGGTTTGTTAGTGGAGCGACCGCAGCGGCAGAGCGCGACGCGCGTGTCGTGGAGCACCTCGTTGCCGTCGGCGTCGATAAGTGTCACATCGCCGTGGAGGTAGAGCGGGCCGTCGGCGGCGACGGTGATCGCGTTGTGCTCGGGCACGGATTCCTCGGGGCCGCCGTCGTGTCGCGCGTAGTGGAGCGCCCCGGTCGGGCATCGCTCGACGACTTCCGCGACGGCGTCCGCCCCGGCCTGCTCGGGCTCGATCCACGGTCGGCGTCCGGGGTTGAACACGCGGGGTAAACCGTGGACGCAGGCCTCGACGTGGATGCACCGTTTCCCATCCCACGTCACGGTGAGTTGGTCGCCGTCGAACGTGTAAACCTTCGTTTTCATAGTAGGCAGGGGCCGGGTGAATACGGTGCGGAGCGCGGCTCTAAGGTAGGGGAGACGCCTCCATCGCGCATGCTCCGCCGGGTCCGATATGCGGAAGGCCGATTCAGCGGAATCGACGGGGTGACGCAAAGCTGTCACGGGGACTTCGTAGGCTGCGCGTACCGGTGGGAGCCTCCCGCCACACGTATCCCATTAGCCGTCAATCGCCATGACCCGCCGCATCAACCCGCTCAGCCGCCGCCCCCAGCAGCGCCGCCTCGTGATGGCCGTTCGCGGCGCCGCCGGCGCTGGCAAGAGCGTTTTCGCCGCCTCCCTCGCCGACGCCGACCTCGGCCGCCTCTGCTTCTTCGACACGGAACGGAAAGGCCGCCTCCTCCCCGGCGCCGACGGCTCCGCGTTCGACGCCATCGAAGTTCGCCACCCCGACGAACTGCCCGAGTTCATCGACTGGGCCCTCGACGGCGAAGGCCGCGAGCAGGGCTACGGCTGCTACGCCCTCGACTCGTGGGCGATGTACTTCGGACGCAAGCACCGGCAGACGATCCAGGCCGTACGCGCCCGAACCGACGATCCGACGGCGCAGCCCTCCGCCGAAGAGCTGCAGTCCGACCAGCTCGTGCTTCAAGAAGTGCTCCGCCGCCTCTGCGTCGACTCCGGTGCCTGCGTTGTGATCACGGATCAGATCGCGGCGAAGGGGAAGGAGGAACAGGAGGAGAACCAGCTAGGCCGCGTGCTGCCGCTCACCACGGGCGGGCTCGAGTATTTCGTCGACGTGATGGTGGAGCTGTCCCTCCGCGTGGATGGGTTCGAGCAGGTTCGCGTGGCGACCGTCGTGAAGTCGAACGTGCCGGCGCTGCCGGTCGGGCTCGAAGTCGTGAATCCCACGTTCCGCGCCTTCCTCGATCTCGTCGGCGAGGGGCCGCAACCGCAGGAGAGCGAGCAGCCCGAACTGCTGGACGAAGCGGCCCCCGTCGTCGCTCCGGCCGGCCCGACTGTGGACGACCTCCTCGCTGCCGCGGCATCGTGTGGCGTGGACCGCGCCGCGCTCCTCGTCGCCGCCCGCCACTACTGCGGCGTCGCCGATCTCGACCGGCTCACGCCGGAGCAGGTCGCGAGTCTGCTCGACCGGATGCGGTCACGCTACGGTGCCGGCGGCGATTCGGCCGGGGTGTCCGGGGACGACGTGGAGGTCAGCGCTCCGAAGCGGAGAAGCCGAGCCGCATAGTCGGCGAGCGCTCGCGGCGTCGGCGCGACAAAACGAGGAGGAAATATCAACGGGTGCGAGCGGGGCGACACTATTCTGTCCCGCTCGTACCCGTCGGGGGCTTGCACGCATCAGCATCCACCCCCGATGAAGAAGTACCTCCGTCAAATGCTCGGCCTCCGCTCGCTTGTGCTGTCCGTGCTTGCGGCGTACTTGCTGCTCTCGCTCAGCGTCCGAGCGGCGCAGTACATGACCTTGGCTCCCGAAGGAACCCTTGTCGAGCTCGTCGTCGGCCGCGTCGTGCCAGGGCTGATGAAGTAAGAGAACGCGTGCCCCTCACGAACTGCTCTCCGCGCGGAAGCGCGGGGTTGAGAACGACCCGCTGCGATGGGAGGAGGGTAGGGGTGGCGCTTCGTTCTCACTGAAGCGCGTGGCGGTCGCAGCCTCATAGCGCGACATCGCTTCGCGGTAGGACCTCATCGCGTCCTCCATTCGGTCGGAGAGGCGCGCGAGCTCCTGACGCAGAAGGTCGTGATCTCTCACACGCTCGTGCATCGTGCGTGCGTGCACGGAGCGGAGGTGCACTTGAGCGACCTGCAGCTCGTGGTACGCGACTTCGAGGTCTCGGTATGCCGACGCGATCTCGACCCCAGGGCCTGGTAAGGTGGTGTAAGCCATAGCAATGGAGGCTTGGTGTCTCATTAATCTAACCCGAAGCCATACCGATTGATAGGGCAAGTCGTTGTACTGAACCCTGGGGGATTCCCCGTATGTACCTAGGGGGATAGCACTAGAAATAGAGTCGCCATAAGCGCCGCGGTGGCTCGTCGGCATGATGTGCCGTGGGAAAACGGCTGCTGAATGCGACGACGGCGAGTTATAGACAGGGCCACCCGATGGTGGCCGGGTGGCCCTGAAGCCCGGCCGGTGGGGCGCCGGGCATATCGGTACGAGGCAAGCGCTCGGTGCTACTTCGGATCGGCACCGTCGTTGGGGAGGCCACCGTTGTAGCGCTGCATGTGTGCCTCGATGAACCACAGCCCTCGGTCGGCGACGTGCGTGATTTGGTCGTAGAGGTCGGTCGTGCCGGGGTCTCCGATCTCGTCGGCCTTGCCGTTGTCGGTACGGATGTGCTTCGCGTACTCGGCCCAGCGGTCGGCGAGCGTCGTCATGAACGAGGGGTCGTCGGGGGCGTTGTCACTCTCGTCGGCGCCGGGGAAGGGGGAGATCCGGGAGTCCTGGGCGGCCATGCGGACGGTGCCGCGGGCGTAGCCGCCGAGGAGGGCGACGCGCTCGGCGACGAGGTCGGCGGGCTCTTCGAGCTTCTCGGCCAGTTCGTCGTAGAGGAGGTGGAGTTGGTAGAAGTCCTTGCCCTTGACGTTCCAGTGCGCCTGCTTCGTCTGCGAGTAAAGGTCGCTGGTGTCGGCGAGGGTCTGGTTCAGAAGGCCGATGAGCTTGTGCCGCTTCGCTTCGGAGATGTCGATGCGGGTGGTGTACGGCGTCGCGCTCGCCGCTTTCTTGCCGTTGGTCTTGGTAGCCATGGGGGAGAGGAGATCGGTGAACAGAAGGGAGGCGCGGCGTAACGCAGCCGCAGGGTTGTATAGCGCCGAGGCCCGACGAGCGTTCCGCCTCGCGCGAGGTCTTAGTACCGAATCCACGGGAGTTGCTACTGCTTCGGCGCGAGGCCGCGAAGCGCCGGCGGAGCACTGGCCAGTGCCGCGCCGACATCAGCATGGAGCCGGTCGCCGAAACGGGCGGCCGAGCCGATCATGGGCAGGTGGGAATCGGGTCACGTTCGGTACACAGGGTCAGCATTTAAGGAGGGCTGAAAAATGGCGGATACATACATGACCCCTGCCGGCAGGGGCGCTTCCCTGCGCTGCCTGATTCCCCGTACGGCTGATGATCCCTCAAAGCGTGACCCCATTCGGGCATTGGAACGGCCTCGCCGAGGTCCACCGCGACACGTACCGCGTCTTCTGCGTGATCGCAGGGGTGCTGAACCCCGTGTTCGGACTCGTCTATCAGGTCACCGATCCCGGTGCGATCGATCCGCTCTGGGGCCGGTTCGCGCTCTCGGCCCTCTCGCTCCTCCTGCTGTCGCTCTCGTACATGGTGCCGTGGGTGGAGGCGAACTTCATCGTCCTCGTCCGCGGGTACTTCTACGTGCTGATGGCCAACATCGTCGGGCTGACGATGTTGAACGGCTTCTCTTACCAGTACGCGCTGGGGATGCTGTTCGGGTTCACCGCGATGGGCGTGGCGTTTGGACTCGGCCTGAGTAAGCGCGCGGCGCCCCTCGTACGGTTCCTCGTCACGGTCGTCGCGCTGGCGGTGGGGGCCGGGCTCCTCGTGCCCGAACCCGAGGCGAACCTGTGGATCGTGTGGGTGTGTGCGGCTTCGACAGCCCTCATCATTTACGTCGTGGCGTACGCGAAGATCAGGGGGGACGAGTCGGCTGAGGCGTCGGAGCACCGGTACCGGACGCTCATGAACGCGGCCAGCGACGCGATCCTCATCGCCGACCCCAGTACCGGCGGGCTGATCGATGCCAACGAGAAAGCGCGTGAACTGCTCGGGCGCCCCCTCGAAGAGGTCCGGCGGATGCGGATCGCCGAGGTGTTTCCTTCGGAGGAGCGGGCGCGCTACGTCGCCCTCTTCGAGGCGCAGGTGTTCAAGAAGGAGCCCATCACGGAAGACCTCTTCATCGTGGGGCGGACAGGGGAGAGCATCCCCGTCGACGTGAGTGCGAGCCTCGTGGACGTGGATGGGCGGAAGCTGATCCAGGCCATCTTCCGCCGCCACCGCTACGAAGAGCAACTCATCCAGGCTAAGGAGCGCGCGGAGGAACTCCTGCGTCTGAAGACGAGCCTCCTGAACAACATGAGCCACGAACTGCGGACGCCGCTGACGGCGATCCTCGGGTTCGCCGAACTGCTCGAAGAGGAGGCCGAGGGGGAGCAGCAGGAGCACGCCCGCGTGATCTCCAATAGCGCGAAGCGGCTCTACGAGACGGTCACGTCGGTCCTCGGCCTCGCACAGCTCGAAGGCGGGACCTCGGCCATGACGCTGCGTCCGCTCGATGTGTCCAGCCACGTCGCGGAGTCCGTTGACCTCTTGCGGCCGTTGGCCGATCGGAAGGGGGTCGGGCTGCGCGTGGTACGCCACGAGGCCGACGCCTGGGCCGAGGCCGACGAGCCGGCCCTGAGCCGCGTCATCAACAACCTCGTCGGCAACGCCATCAAGTTCACGGAGAAGGGGGGGACGGTCGCCGTGATCGTGGACGCCGACGACGGCCACGTCCGGGTTCGGGTGCAGGACACCGGCGTCGGGATCAGCGAAGCGTTCCTGCCCCGGCTCTTCGAGGAGTTCCGGCAGGAGTCGACGGGGCTGGCGCGCTCGCACGAAGGTAGCGGGCTCGGCCTGGCAATCACGAAACGACTCATCGAGCAGATGGGAGGAACCATCGAGGCGGAGAGCACGAAGGGGACCGGATCCGTTTTTACCGTCAAGCTCGGCCGGGTGCCGGCCGCTACGCCGGTCAGCATGCCGAGGCTGCCCGTGGTTCCGCAGGCCTCGCGCAAACGCATCCTGCTGGTGGAGGACAACGCGGACACCCGCCACATCGTGCGGCACCGGCTCCAGTCGCTCTGCCACGTGGATGTCGCCTCAGACCCGACGCGGGCGCTCGAACTCGCAGCCCAGCATCACTACGACGCGTTCATCCTCGACATCAACCTCGCCGCTACGCAGGACGGCATCGGGCTGCTCTACTCCCTCCGCCGCATGCGGCGGTACGAGCACACGCCGAGCGCGGCGCTGACGGCCTACGCGATGCCGGGAGACGAGGAGTGGTTCCGGGCCGTCGGCTTCGACCATTACCTCAGCAAGCCCTTCACGAAGCAGCAACTCTTCCACCTCTTCATGGACCTGTTCCCGCGCGAGACGGCGTCACTCGCCGCGCAGAACACCTCTCACCCCACCTACACCCATGCCTAGCTCTAGCCAGCTCGCCACGTCTCTCGCAGCCTCCGTGCTGCCGTCCCCTGACGCCGCGCTCTCCATCGGGCAGCACCTCGCCTACGTCGAGCGCATGGTAGAGCGTGGGGGGCCGACCCCCGAGGAGTACGCCTCGTTCGACCGATGGCTCGCCCACGTCGCGGCGGATCTCCGGGCCGGCCGGATGTCCGAGGGCGAGCTCCGCACGCTCCACGAGTCCTTCGGGCGCGCGCTCTCGCTCGAGACGAACCAGGGGCTGAGCCTCCGCAAGCCCCACGGCTACCCCGGCGACTACGAAATCATCGACCGGATCTACCGGGAGCACACGACCGACGATCCCACGTTGCGGAACTGGGACCTCTATTTCCACACGCAGGCGGCCCCACGCGCCGTACGCAACCGGAAGGCCTATTTCGTCGGCCTCCTCGAAGCGCTCCTCAAGGGAAGCTCCCGAGCCGATATGCTGTCGGTGCTGAACGTGGCGAGCGGCCCGGCCCGCGACATCTTCGAGTTCTTCGAAGGCAGCGGCTACGACGACCGCGTCCAGTTCGAATGCGTGGACTCCGACTCCGCGGCGATCGCCTACGCGCGGCGCCTGTGCGGCCCGTACCTCGACCGCATCGTGTTTCGGCAGGCGAACGCGCTCCGGTTCACCTCCGAACGCCGCTTCCGGCTCGTATGGTCGGCCGGGCTGTTCGACTACTTCGGGGACGACGGGTTCAAGTTCCTGCTCCGCCGGCTCCTCGATATGCTCGACGAAGAGGGCGAACTCGTCATCGGCAACTTCTCGCAGGAGAACGCGACGCGGGATTACATGGAGGTGATGGGGGACTGGAACCTGTACCACCGCAGCGAGGACGAACTCCGCTCGCTCGCGGAGGCGTGCGGGGTGGCCGACGAGGACGTGCGCATCGGTCGGGAACCCGAAGCCGTGAACCTCTTCCTCCACGTAAAACGCGGGAGCACCTTCATCGACCTCCCGGCCCCGGCTCTACGCCGCCGGGACCGTCGGCTGGGCGTTCCCATCACGAACCCGCGGCGCAGATGAGCCCGGCCGGGGAGGGATCCGCTAGGCCCACGGGCTGAGGAGCCACCCGAGCACGGCCCCACCGAGCACGATCCACACGGCGTTGACCTTGAACCGCAACGCCGCAACCGCCGCGAGCCCCGCGATCACCCACGCCGGCCACGAGACGAGGACGTCCACGCCGAGCTGGATCGTCACGGCCGCCATCAGCGCAACGGCCGCCGCGTTCACCGCGTCGAGGAACGCCGAGAGCCAGACGGACTGGCGCAGCTTCGGGATCAGCGGATTCAGCATCAGCACGAACAGGAACGACGGCAGGAAGATGCCGAGCGTCGCGACGGCCGCGCCCGGCACGCCCTCGATGAGGTAGCCGATGAACGTCGAGGTCGAGAGCACGGGCCCCGGCGTGAACTGACCAATCGCGATCGCGTCGAGGAGCTGGGCCTGGGTGAGCCAGCCGTAGTCCTCGACGAGCCCGCCTTCGAGGAAGGCGACGAGGACGTAGCCCGAGCCGTAGAGCACCGCGCCGACCTTGAGGAAGAAGAAGAACAGCTTCCACAGCGAGACGCCCGCCGCCGCGCCGACGGCCGCGCCCGCCGCGCCGCCCACCGTGGGGGCGGCGCTCTGGAGGAAGAGGATGGGGAGGAAACGGTCGGCCGTCCGCGCGCTGTCGTAGCCCGCCGCGCGGAGCCAGAGCGTGCCGAGCAGGCCGCCCGCTAAGAGCGCCCACACCTCGCCGAGCCCGCCGAGCACGGCCGCTGCCACGGCCACCGCGAGCAGGGCGAACCGCCACCCCTTGATCGCTTTCTTTCCGAGTTTCCACAGCGCCCCGAGGATGATCGCGATCACGGCCGGCTTGATCCCGTAGAGGAACGGCTCGACGGCGGGGAGCGCGCCGTAGCGGACGTAGGCCCACGCCGCCAGCCCCGTCAGGAGGACGGCCGGGCCGATGAAGCACGCGCCCGCCACGAAGAGCCCGCGCGGCCCCGCCCGCTCGTACCCGACGTGCATCGTCATCTCCGTCGAGTTCGGGCCGGGGATGAGGTTCGTCGCGCCGATGAGGTCGAGGAAGTGCTGGCGGCCGATCCACTTCCGGCGCGTCACGAACTCGTCCTCCATCATCGCGATGTGCGCAGCCGGGCCGCCGAAGGCTATAAATCCGAGCTTGAGGAAGACGCCGGCGATCTCGGCGAGACGGCCGTTTGGAGACGGCGTGTCATGGTCGGTGGTGGCCATGCGGAGCAGGAGGCGAACGGGAGGGGCGTGCGGCGAGGAGCCAACATAATGAGGACGGGCAGACGTGATTCGACCGGCTCACGGCACGGGCCGCGCGCTCCGTACCCACCACTCCCATCGGACGACTACAGCCCCGCGCCGCGTCGACGTGAGGCACCGAAGCTAACGCGCGGCCGTCTCTCTCTCCGATCTCGAATAGGGGAGGAGGACGGTGAACACGGTGCCGGCGTTCTCCTCGCTCTCCACGGAGATCGTCCCGCCCAGCATTTGGACGAGCCGCTGTGTGATCGCTAAGCCGAGCCCGTTCCCTTCGAAGCGGCGGCCCTCGCCCTCCGATTCCTGTCGGAACGCCTCGAAGAGCAGGGGGAGGAAGGAGGCCCTAATCCCGATGCCGGTGTCCGCTACGCGAATCTCGACCCCCTCATCTCGTTCCGTCAGCGTGACGGCTACGTGACCGGCCTTGGTGAACTTGATCGCGTTCGAGACGAGGTTCGTTACGACCCGGCCGAGTGCGCCCTCGTCCGTAAAGAGGCGGACGGGGGAGGGCGGGAGCGCTACGTCGAGAGCGATGCCCTTCTCATCGGCATGCTGTTGAAGCAGGGCTGCCGTGGTCGATATCACCTCCCGCACGTCGGTCTCCGCGAGGTCGACCCGGCGCTGTCCCGCTTCCAACTGCGCGAGGTCGAGCACGGAGTTGAGGGTCTCGAGTAGGCGTCGGCCGCTTTGCCCGATGCGCCAGGCGAACTCCTCGTGATCCCCGCCGGGGTCGAGCCGCGCCGACTCCTCGGCGAGCACCTCCGCGAACCCGATGATCCCCGTGAGGGGCGTCCGGATCTCGTGGCTCATGTTGGCGAGGAGGGTGCTCTTCAGGCGGGCCGCTTCCTCGGCGTGCTGCCGCGCCGCGTCGGCGGCCTCGGCGGCTTCGACGAGCGCTTGCTCGTGGGCCCTCTCATCGGTCACGTCGAGGACGATACCGAGCATGCGAACCGGCCGCCCGTCTTCGTCCAACCGGATGCGGCCGATGGAGCGGAACCACCGGGCTTCACCGTCCGGGCGAGAGATCTGGTATTCGTGATCTAGCTGTGGCGTTTCGCCCTCGGCCGCCTGCTGGAGCGCGATTTCCGTGGCCGCGCGGACGCGGCCCTGATCGTCCGCCGTGAGCAGGTCGTAAAAGGTGGTCTCCTTCAGGTCGAGGGGGGCAGTGATGCCGTAAAGGGCGAAGGTTTGCGCCGACCACACCGTTTCCTGCGTCCGCAGATCGACGTCCCACGTGCCCATCCGGGCCGCATCGAGGGCGAGGCGGAGCCGCTCTTCGCTCCGGTGGAGGGCCTCTTGGTCCTGCTTCTGCTCCTCAATGTCGGCGCACGTGCCGACCCAGCCGAGGAAGTCAGATCCGTTGTGGACGGGGACGGCGCGGACGTAGAACCGGTGGTAGGGCCCGTCGTGCCGTCGGACCCGGTAGACGGTGGTGTAGGGGGTGCGATCCGCGAGGTGCGCCGTCCACTCCTCGGTCACGCGGGGGGCGTCGTCCGGGTGAAGGGCCTCGGCCCATCCCCAGCCCGCGACCTCTTCCGCCGACTGCCCGGTGAACGCACTCCAGTCGCTACTCAGCTCCGTCACCTCGCCGGTCGCGTCGGCCACCCATACCACCTGGGCCGTCGCCTCGACGAACGAGCGGAACCGGAGTTCGCTCTCGCGGAGCGCGCGCGCCGCTGCGTACCGCTCCGAAACGTCGCGGACGATCGCCTGCACCTCGTCCGCGCCCGTCGGCACGATGCGGGCTTCGAAATGCCGCACATCGCCGCTCCGGGTGGTGAGGTCGTAGTCGACCTCCTGGAGGCGGCCGGAATCGAGCGCGAGGCCGATGGCCGCCAGCAACCGCTCCGCCAGCGGAGCCGACAGGACTTCGGTGACCGCCCTGTTCAACACCTCCTCGACGGTGGATTGCAGCAGGGTCGGGTCGGACGCGTTGAGGTCGAGGATCGTGCCGGAACGGGAGATGCGGAAGAAGAGGTCGGGCGTGGCCTCGACGAGGCCGCGATGGCGGGACTCGCTGAGCCGGAGCTCCTCCTCGGTCTGCTTCTGTGCCGTGACGTCGAGCACGACCCCGTTCCACCGCAGCCGCCCGTCGCTGAGTTGCGTCGGGTGGGCGTGGGCCGATAACCAGCGCACCTCGCCGGCACCGACGGTGCGGCCTTCCCACGTCCACGGAGTCATCGCCGTCCTGTTCGATGCGAGCGAGGCGAAGAGCGATGCGACGTCGTCCGGGTGGACTGTGGCGTGGAGGAGGGGGACGAGCTCTTCCGGCTGCTCCTCCAGCGTCGTGAGGTCGAGGCCTACGTCGCGGCCCAAACCGGACCGCACGAAAGGGAAAGAGAAGGTGCCGTCGCGTTCTACGATGCATTGGAAGACCACGCCGGGCACATTGTTGACGACGGCTTCGAACCGGTCGTTCGCCTCCCGCAGCGCCTGGGTCTGCGCTTGCAATGCCTCGTACGACTGCTGGCGTTCGGTGATGTCCCGAGCCGTCCCGCACAACCCGATGAGCGCTCCGGCGTCATCGGAGAGCGCGGTCCCGTAGAACTCGTAGGGGATCCTGCGCCCGTCCTTCATCACGCCGACAGCCTCCACAACCGCGCTGCCCGTTCGAATCACCCGCTCGATGGCCTCCAACACGCGGACCTGGTCGGGCTCATCGAAGAAGTCGGTGGGCTGCATCTGCCGGATCTCGTCTTCCGAATACCCGCTGACCTCCTCCACGCTTCGGTTCCACTCGACGAGGCGCGCGTCGAGGTCCAGCACAAAGAAGAGGTCGGCGATCGTGTCTGTGGACGCTTGCACGAGGGCCTGGCGAGCCGCGTGCTTCCGCTTCTGTTCGTCGAGTTGGAGCGCGTGCTCGCGCCGAACGAGCTCGTCCGTAAGCACGGCAGCGAGCTCGAGCAAGGTGTCCTGGTCGGCGTCGCTCCACGCCCGCGGGACGGTGTCGAGGACGCAGAGCGATCCCAGCACCTCCCCCTGCGGCGTGCGGAACGGTACACCGAGGTAGGCTCCGACCTCGATGCCATCCTTTGCGAGGTTGTCGCGCACGAGCGGGATCTCTGCCGTATCGACGACGACGAAGGGAGCACTGCGCGCGACGACGTGCTGGCAGAACGAGTGGGAGAGGGGGAGCGTCCGCCGATGCGCGAGGCCTACCGCGCTCTTCATGAACTGCCGCTGCGGATCGACGAGCGTGACGAGGGCGACCGGCGCTCGGAGAACGCGAGCAGCGAGGCGGGCGATCCGGTCGAACGCCTCCTCGGGCTCAGTGCCGAGCAGGCCGCTGCGGTGGAGGGCGTCGAGCCGGCACGGCGCGCGGAGGGCATCTCCGGCATCGCGGCTCGCCGACGGTGGATTGGCGTCCCGCAGCTCGCCCTCACGGGAAGAATGGGGAGACTTCGGCGACGCTTTTTCCTGCTCCACGGGTCGTAGGTATATAGAAAACAACAATCAAAAATTGGCCCTGACCCACTCGTGCTCCGGTGACAAACAATATGCCGGTCCGATGGGGACGGGGCGCCCTCGTCGGGATCACTCGGAGTTGCACCACCGTGCCGATGGGTGCAGGGAATGTAATCGAGTGAGGAGGAGCGATGCGGCGAATATACCAGGGTTATGTGATGTATGCCATCGCATTACGCCTGCACAAGTGCTGCGTATCGCCCGGTGGAATCGCGCCGAGACTGCTGCCGCAGAGACCGGGTCCGCGCGCCCACGGAGTCTCGCACCGAACGCAGAACGCCGGCCCCCTGAGAGAGGGCCGGCGTTCTGCGTTGTAGCGGGGGCTGGATTCGAACCAGCGATCTTCGGGTTATGAGCCCGACGAGATACCACTTCTCCACCCCGCAGGGTGTCGCGTTGTTTTCGCGAGGGACCCCATGGTACACAATCCGGCGCGTGGATGCAAGCCGTCGCAGGGTTGATGCCACGAAGCTTCCATGAACCCCGGCTCCGGTTCTGCCTGCGGGCGCAGTGAAGCCAACGGGAGAGCCGTGCGCCTTGCAACCTGGCGAGGATCGGCACGAGGGGAGAGCTGTAAGGATCAGCGATCTACCGGGTATAAGGGGCCCTTGGGCGTGTGGCATGACCGTTGATAAGTCGGGGGAGGAGGTCATTCGCTCCCGACTCTTTCGCCGCTATGCCTACCGCCATGTCGCCTCCGGCTGAGAGCCCGCACTCGCTCGAGGCCCGCTTAGCGCTTGCTGCGCATCGAGAAGGAATCGCGCCTGCCGAAGCGGCTGATCGCCTTGCTGCCACCGGCCAAAGCGTACTCCCGCGGGACGAGGGGGAGGGGGCGCTCGTGGCAGCCTTGATCGGCGTCCCGGCCATCACTCTCGAAAAACGGTGGCGGGCGCGGCGGCGGCGGCGGGAGGCGGCGTAAACTGTGCGAATGCGAAGCCTCGCCTACCGGATCAGCCTGGGATACGTGCTCCTCACCGCCGTTACGGTCGCGGTCGGAGTCTACGCGGCCCTCCGGTTCGTGGACCTCGGGGGATCGGTCGGCCGCGTGCTCGAGGAGAACTACCGGAGCGTGCTCGCGGCCGAGAACATGATGGAGGAACTGGAGCAGCAAGAGGGCCTCCTCCTGCGGGCGCAGAACGGCGACGAGCGGGCGCGGACGGCCTTCGCCGCGCGGCGAGCCGAGTTCCTGCAGTGGTATGGGGAGGCCGAACGGAGCATCGCCCTCCCGGAAGAACCGGCCCTGCTCGACAGCATCGGCCAGGCGTACGCCGCGTTCACGGCTTCGGCCGACTCCCTCCTCGCTCGCGCCGGGACGGACTCCGTAGGCGGGGCAGCCCGCCCGGACCGCGTGGACCCGGCGGCCGCCCGCCTCCGAGCGCTGAACCTCCGCCTGCTGGACGTCAACCAGTCGGCGATGCTCGCCACACGCGCCCGGGTCGAACGCGACGCGTGGAGGGCGACGTGGGCCGTGCTCACGACGGCCGGCCTCGCCGCGCTCGCCGGCCTCGTTGGATCCCTCGCCTTCGTCCGCTCCGTGACGCGGCCGTTGCGCCGCCTCACCGAGAGCGTCCGCCGCGTCCGCCGCGGTCACCTCGACGAGCAGGTCACGGTGACGATGGACGACGAGGTGGGCGAACTGGGGCGTGCCTTCAACCAGATGACCGCGAGGCTGGCGGCCTACGAAGCCCTCAACGTGCAGGCCCTCACCGCGGAGCGGGATCGGGCCGAGGCCGAGCGCCGGAAAGCCGAGTCGCTCGTCGAGGCGATGCCGAGCCCGGTGGTGGTGACGGACGGCGAGGGGCGGGTCGTGCTGCTGAACGGTGCGGCCCATCGCCTTTTCCAGACCGAGGACGCCTCGGCACGTTGGGAGGGGGAGCCGCTCGCCGCTGTTGCGCCCGCGTTTGCTCGGCGGCTCGACGAGGGGGCGGCGGGCAGCGAGGGCGCTCTCATCGACATCGCGTTCGACGGCACGACCCACACCTACCGCCCACGCCGGACGACCGTACGCGGTGCCTCGGGCGTCGTGCTGCAGATCGCCCTGTTGGAGGACGTGACGCCGTTTCAAGCGCTCGACCGGGCGCGGCGCGAGTTCATCGCCACCGTCAGTCACGAGCTTCGCACGCCGCTCACGTCGCTGGGCGTCGCACTCGACCTCCTGCTCCGTGACCTCGTCGGCCCGCTCGCGCCCGCGCAGCGGGACCTCGTCGAGACGGCGAAGGCCGACCAGGACCGGCTGAAGCGGCTCGTGGCCGACCTCGTCGCGCTGGCCCGATTGGAGGCGGGGGAAGGCAGGGCGTCCGAGCCGGTGGACATGGCGAGCGCCGTCGCGACGGCGCTCGACGGGCTGCGGCTGCCGGCGCAGGAGGCGAGCGTGGAACTGGCTTCCCCTCTCGGAGACGAGCCGCTGTTCGTGCGGGGCGACGCGCAGCAGCTCGGTTGGGTACTCACGAACCTCGTCGGCAATGCCATCCGGCACGCCCCGCCGGGGACCGTCGTGACGGTGCGCGGCCGCCACGAGGACGGAGCCGTCCGGGTCGAGGTGGAGGATCAGGGGCCTGGCGTGCCCGCCGAGGCGGCGGAGCGGATCTTCGACCCGTTCGTGCAGGTGGACACGGGGGAGCACCGCCCCGGCAGCGCCGGCCTCGGCCTCTCCATCGCACGCCGCGTCGTGGAAGCGCACGGCGGGCGGATCTGGGCCGATCCCCATGCGGGTCACGGGCTCTTCGTCTTTACCCTTCCCTCGGAACCCTTCTCTTGATCCCGTCCTGTTGATGGAGCCCCTCCCCGAACCCGCCGCCCCAACCGTGCTCGTCGTCGACGACGAGCCGCACGTGCTGAAGACGGTCGAGGCGGCGCTCCGTGCGTTTGGCTACGCCGTCGAGGCGTTCGCTCGGCCCCAGGACGCGGTGGCGGCGGTCGCGGCGGGCGGGCCCGGCCGCTACGACCTCGCGCTCGTGGACCTCATGATGCGGCCGATGAACGGGCTGGAGGTTCTTGACCACCTCCGCGAGCGAGCGCCGGAGACACCCGTCGTGATCGTGACGGCGCACGGGACCGTCGAAACCGCCGTCGAAGCCGTGAAGCGGGGCGCGTTCCACTACCTCGCCAAGCCGTTCGAACTCGACGAACTCCGCCTCCTGGCCGAGCGGGCCGTCGAGCACGGCCGGCTCCGCCGCGAGGTGGTCCGCCTCCGGGCAGAGCTCGCGAGCGACCGTAGCGGGACCGCAATCGTGACGCGGGACCCGGCGTTCCGCGAAACGCTCGACCTCGCGGAACGGGTCGCTGAGAGCCCACTCCCCGTGCTCATCCAGGGGGAGAGCGGGACGGGGAAGGAACTCGTCGCGGCGCTCGTCCACGCACGGAGCGGGCGGGCGAAGGGGCCGCTCGTCAAGGTGAACTGCGCGGCCCTCCCCGAGAGCCTCCTCGAGAGCGAGTTGTTCGGCCACACGAAAGGGGCGTTTACGGGGGCGATGAAGGACCGGCAGGGCCGGTTCGAGACGGCCCACGGCGGGACGCTCTTCCTCGACGAGATCGGAGAGATCCCGACGAGCGTTCAGGCCAAGCTCCTCCGCGTGCTGCAGGAGAAGACGTTCGAGCGGGTGGGGGAGAGCCAGCCCCGGAAAGTCGACGTCCGCGTGATCACCGCGACGAACCGCAACCTGGAGGCGGCCATGCGCGAGGGGACATTTCGGGAAGACCTCTACTACCGACTGAACGGCGTCCGCCTCCGCCTCCCCCCACTCCGCGAGCGCCCCGACGACGTGCCCCTCCTCGTGACGCACTTCGCCGCCCGGGCCGCCGAGCGCTACGGCGACGCGGTGCCGGAGGTCGGGGCCGAAGCGATGCGGGCGCTCCGGGCGTACGCCTGGCCGGGCAACGTCCGCGAGCTGGAGAACGTCGTCGAGCGGGCCGTGCTGCTCGCGCGCGGCGGCGCCGTCGAAGTCCGTCACTTGCCCGAGGAACTGCGCGAGGTGCCGGAAGAGGCTGAAGGTTCTCTGACGCTGGAAGACGTCGAGCGCCGCCACATCGCCCGCGTGCTGGCCCAGAGCGACGGGTACGAGGAAGCCGCCCGCGTACTCGGGATCGACCCGGCGACGCTGTGGCGGAAGCGGAAGCGGTACGACCTCAGCTGAGGGCTCGTCCCGGGCCGCCTTGCATCCTGCACGATGGAGGGGCGCAAACGGCGGACGTCGGGCAGGAGCACCGTGCATCGTGCAAGGTGGGCGGGGAGGGCCGTGGCACGTGCGAGCCCAGAAACGGCGATACCAGGCGCTAGGACGCATGTCGAACGGATTGGCACACGCTTTGGCATAGAGAGGGAGGCCGCTCGAACGGCCGCAGCGAGCCGCCTGTCGCGGCTCACCCTCCGCTCCACGACCATGCCTAAGCGACTCCCCACCCCCAAGCACGCCCCCGCCATCCCGCTCAGCGGATCGGTGGTCAACCCGTTCCACATTACTCCTGCGCTCTCGGCCGCCCCGCGCGCGGCGGTGCAGGACAGCGCCGCCGCGCAGGCGCGCGAGGACCGCATCACGCACTACTTCTTCGTCGCGTACATGCTGCTCACCCTCCTCGGCGTCGCAGCGATGGGTTACGCGCTGCTGACGATGTAGGCCAAGCCACCTCTGCCCCTATTTCCATGAGCCTCTTCCTCGTCCTCTACGTAGCCGCGATCTGCGTCTGCACGGCCGCCATCGTCTACGGTCTCGTCCGCCCCGAGCGGCCTCGCTCGGCGAACGCTGCGGTGCATCCGCTCCACCCCGCCCCCTCCGCGGCGAAGCGGGCTCGCCGCCTCGCTGCGTGACCGCGATGCCGACCCTTCGGATCCGTAGCTAATGGGTGAACTCCTGGACCTCGTGCTCCACCTCGACGCGCACGTCGCGTTGCTCGTCCATACGGCCGGGCCGTGGGCCTACCTCGTGCTCTTCGCCGTGATCTTCTGCGAGACCGGGCTGGTGGTGACGCCGTTCCTGCCGGGCGATTCGCTCCTGTTCGCGGCGGGGGCCGTCGCGGCGCTTGGCGGACTTGACATAGACCTCCTTGCACGGCTGCTCTTCGTGGCTGCCGTCGCCGGGGACGCGGTGAACTACGCCATCGGGAAGCGGGTCGGACGCCGCGCCGCGCATCGGTGGGCGCGGCCGGAGCACCTCGCGCGGACCGAGGCATTCTTCGCCCGGCACGGCGGGAAAGCCGTCGTGCTCGCCCGGTTCGCCCCGATCGTCCGCACGCTCGCGCCGTTCGTCGCGGGGATGGGCGCGATGTCGTACTGGAAGTTCACGCTCTACAACCTGCTCGGGGCCGGGCTGTGGGTCGGCGGGTTCGTCTACGCCGGGTACTTCTTCGGTGCGGTGCCGTTCGTGCAGGAGCACTTCACCCTCTTCGTGCTCGGGATCATCGTGCTCTCGGTTCTCCCGGTGCTCGTCCGGGTGGTTCCGTTCGGCCGGCTGGTCCCGGTGCGGGCGGCATCGCGCGAGGCGGCATGAGTGGATCTACTCGCCAGAGCGTGGAGCAGTGGGGGAGCCGGGTCGGGCTCATCCTCGCGATGGCGGGCAACGCCGTCGGGCTCGGCAACTTCCTCCGGTTCCCCCGCCAGGCCGTCCTCAACGGCGGCGGCTCGTTCATGGTCGCCTACTTCGTGGCCTTGCTGCTGCTGGGCATTCCGCTGATGTGGGTGGAGTGGGGGCTCGGCCGTCACGGCGGCCGCTTCCGCAAGGGGCACGTCCCGGGCATGTTCGCAGCGGTGTGGAAGCACCCGGCGGCGAAGTACCTCGGCGTGCTCGGCCTCGTGATCCCGCTCGCCGTGCTGATCTACTACACGTACATCGAGAGTTGGACGCTCGCCTACACGTGGTTCTCGCTGACGCAGAACTACTGGGGGCAGGCCACGCAGGAGGCGATGATCGGCTACCTCCAGTCGTTCCAGGGCGTCGGCGACGGGCCGCGCGTGCACGGGGCGTGGATGCCGTTCGCGTTCTTCGCCGCCACGCTCTTCGTCAACATCTGGGTCGTCTCGAAGGGGATCTCCGGCGGGATCGAGCGGCTGGCGAAGATCGGGATGCCGGTGCTGTTCCTCTTCGCGATCGTGCTCGCCGTCGTTGTCTTCATGCTGCCGCCGGGGCCGGGCGGCGAGACGGCCGCCGACGGGCTGGCGTTCATCTACACCCCGAACCTCGCTGGGCTCTCCGACGCTAGCGTGTGGCTGGCCGCCGCAGGCCAGATCTTCTTCACGCTCTCGGTCGGGATGGGGACGCTCCAGGCCTACGCCTCCTACCTCTCGAAGCGCGACGATATCGCCCTCAACGGCCTCGCGACGGCGTCGACGAACGAGGCCGTCGAGGTCGTCCTTGGCGGTACGATCGCGATCCCGGCGGCCGTCGTGTTCTTCGGCGTCAGCGGGGCCGTCGCCGTCGCGGGCTCGGGCTCGTTCAACCTCGGCTTCGCCACGATGCCGGTCATCTTCCAGCAACTCCCCCTCGGGTCGCTCCTCGGATTCATGTGGTTCGGCCTCCTCTTCTTTGCCGGCATCACGTCGAGTGTCGCGATGGCGACGCCAATCCTCGCGTTCTTCCGCGAGGAGTTCGGCTGGCAGCGCGAGCGCGTGGCGTGGGGGCTGGGCGCCGTCGCCTTTACCCTCGGCCTGCTGCACGTGATCTGGCTGGAGTACGGCTTCCTCGACGAATGGGACTACTGGGCCGGGACGTTCGGCCTCGTCGTGTTCGCCGTCGTCGAAGTGATCCTGTTCGTGTGGGTGTACGGGCCGGATAACGCGTGGCGCTCGATCCACGAGGGCGCGGACATCCGCATCCCGCGCGTGTTCAAGTTCATCGTCACGTTCGTGACGCCGTGCTACCTCCTGTTCATCCTCGGTTGGTGGGGCGTGACGGATGCGCTCCCGATTCTGATGTTGGAGCAGGCGGCGGGCGGCGGGCCCGTGACGGAGGAGGCGCTGCCGTACGTCGTCGCCGCGCGCGCCCTGCTCGTTGCCATCGGCCTCGGGTTCCTGTGGCTGATCCGCATCGCGTGGAAGCGGAACGGCTACGACGACCGCGCCGGCTTCGCCGAGGTTGAGCCGGATACGCCGACTGAAACGCACCGCGCGGAGGTGCCGGCATGACGACGGGCGCACTCGTGTTCATGGCCGCGAGCTGGGTGTTCGTGCTCGGGCTGATGACGTGGAGCTTCTGGCGGGTCCTCCGCCCGAAGCCGAAATCTTCGACGGCCCAGCGGAACGGCCGTCTCCAACGATGACGACAGAGCGAAAGGGCCTCTCGCTGCACACGAAAATCCTCCTCGGCCTGGTGCTCGGCGCCGTCGCGGGAGGGCTCGCGAGCGCGCTCGGCGGCGAGGCGGCCGTGGGCCTCGTGACGGCGTACGTCAAGCCGGTCGGGACGCTGTTCATCCGGCTCATCACGATGATCGCAGCGCCGCTCGTCCTCGCGAGCCTCGTCGCGGGAGCCGCTTCCATCACGGACCCGCACGCGCTCGGGCGGATCGGCGGGAAGACGCTCGGGCTCTATCTCGCGACGACGGCCGTCGCCATCACGCTCGGGCTCGTGCTCGCCAACCTCATCCAGCCCGGCGTCGGGCTCCCGGCCGAGGTCAGCGCCCGCCTTCTCGCGGGCTACGGCGAGCAAGCCGCCGCCCGCATCGAGCGGGCCGAGGCGGTGTCGTTCGTGGACCAGCTCCTCGCGCTCGTCCCGACGAACCCGTTCGAGGCCCTCGCGACGGGCAACATGCTCCAGATCGTTGTGTTCGCGCTCATCGTCGGCCTCGCGCTGACCCGCGTCGCCCCGGCGAAGGCCGCGCCCGTGGTCCAGTTCTTCGATGGGTTCACGGATGTCCTCATCAAAATCGTCGAGGGGGTGATGCGGCTGGCGCCGGTCGGCGTGTTCGCCCTGATCGCGGCGGTGACGGCGGAGTTCGGGTTCGGGATTCTCGGCACGCTCGGGTGGTACTCGCTCGCCGTCGTGCTCGGGCTCGGGCTCCACACGTTCGGCGTCTACGGGCCGCTCGTGGTGCTGGGGACGCGGGGCCGGATGTCCCTCGGCCGGTTCTACCGAGGGCTGCGGAACGTCCAACTCCTCGCGTTCTCATCGTCGAGTTCGGCGGCGACGCTGCCGCTCACGCTGCGGGCGACGCAGGAGAAGCTGGGGGTGAGCGAGCGCGTGGCGGCGTTCGTGCTCCCGCTCGGCGCGACGATCAACATGGACGGGACGGCGCTCTACCAGGGCGTCGCCGCCGTGTTCATCGCGCAGGTCTACGGCCTCTCGCTCGGCCTCGCCGACCAGGCCGCGATCGTGCTCACCGCCACGCTGGCGTCGATCGGGACGGCGGCGGTGCCGGGCGCGGGCCTCGTGATGCTCGTCATCGTGTTGCAGACGGCGGGCATCCCGGTCGAGGGCATCGCGCTCATCTTCGGCGTGGACCGGGTGCTCGACATGTGCCGGACCGTCGTGAACGTAACGGGGGACGCGGCCGTCGCGACCGTCGTCGCGGCGTCGGAAGGGGAGCTCGACGCCCCACTGAAGGCCCCGGCGCACGACGCGGTGCTGGTCTGACGGCGGCGGATCCTCCCCAACGGTCGCCTGTATCGGAGAACCTCAGGCAGGCGTTCCCTCGGTGCACGTCTTCATTGCCTCTGCTCGCGGGCGTGGCCACTCATTCATCCCCCTTACGGCATGACCCTACCCACGATTCTCCTCTTTGTCTTCGGCGGTGCTTTTCTCATCGCCGGGGCCGAACTGCTGGTGCGGGGGGCGTCGCGCCTCGCGATCACGGCGGGGATCTCGCCGCTCGTCGTCGGGCTCACCGTCGTCGCCTTCGGCACGAGCGCGCCGGAGCTCGCCGTCACCGTCGGGGCTGCGGCCGCGGGCGAGGCCGATATCGCGGTGGGGAACGTGGTGGGGAGCAACATCTTCAACGTGCTGTTCATCCTCGGCGTCTCCGCCCTCATCACTCCGCTCGTCGTAGCGCATCAACTCGTGCGGCTCGACGTGCCCCTCATGATCGGGACGTCGGTGCTCGTCTTCCTTATTGCGCTCGACGGGTCCATCAGTTGGCTCGACGGCGTGCTCCTGATCGGGCTGATCGTCGCGTACACGCTTTTTCTGATCTATCAGAGTCGACGGGAGTCAGCGACGAAGGCGGCGAGCGGCGAGGCGGCGGAGCCGAAGCAGGACGGACCCTCGCGTCTTCTGAACGTCGCGCTCATCGGGGCCGGCCTGGTCTTGTTGGTCCTCGGCGCTGGGTGGCTCGTCGATGCGGCGGTGACGACGGCGACGGCGCTCGGCGTGAGCGAGCTCGTCATCGGGCTCACCATCGTGGCCGCGGGCACGTCGCTCCCCGAGGTCGCCACGTC